>LDWW01000037.1 GCA_001045525.1 Chitinispirillum alkaliphilum
ACATAATTGTTAGGCCAGCGCCAAAATATGCAGTGCCAGCGCCAAATTTTGTACATCCAGCGCCCAGACCGACCAATGCCAGCGCACATAATTGTTAGGCCAGCGCCAAAATATGCAGTGCCAGCGCCAAATTTTGTACATCCAGCGCCCTGACCTACCAGTGCCAGCGCATATATTTGTAAGGCCAGCGCCAAAATATGCGAAGTGCTGAAAAAGCGAAATTAGTAGACCGGAACCTCGCTTTCGAGAATTCCCTTTCCGGAGCGCTGAAGGCGCAAACCTATTATAGCCCGGGGTAAGCCAGTCCGCTGGCGCAGCCCCGGGTGATGGGCGAAAATGAATTATAGCTCTGAAAGAGCGGGATATTCTCAATCTATTAGAACCCAAAAATTATGGCAAATCAATTTCAGAATATCTCGCCCTTTCAGGTTTCCAGGTCCACACGCCACGCAACCCAGGGCTGCGACGGAAGACCGTCTTACCCTGGGCTGTTATATCCCGCCCCTTCAGGGCTAAAGAAAAAAGATCAAATCCTGAGAGTATTGCTGTTACAAATTACGAATGCGAAGTGCTGAGGAAGCGGAATTAGTAGACCGGAACCTGAGCAGCACTGGTATATTTTTTGCCTCCACTAACCTTAGACACATAACTCAGGGAATACTTTCAAGGAACAGATCATGAAAAAAAACAAAATAAAAAAAGGTGATCATGTAGAGTGGGATACTCCGCAGGGCAAAACAGAAGGAGATGTCCAGGAAAAGGTAACATCCCGTACACACATTAAAAAACACACCGTGGCCGCATCCAAAGAAAATCCCCAATACCGCGTCAAAAGCAGCAAGTCCGGTAAGGAAGCGATACACAAGCCCGAAGAGCTGCGCAAGAAGAAAAAATCCTAAGGGACAGGTGTTATCTTTCCATGATACGCATCGGCTATGTGGGAGTCAACACAATTCTTCCCAGTGCCAGCAAGACCTTTCGACTGGCGGGGTATTCAGATGAGCGGATGATTGAGGTTACCCGCGGGAATCTGAGTGCCCTGAGGGAAATTCTCCAATGGAACCTGGATCATGATATCACTCTCTTTCGTATCACATCCCAGCTTGTACCTTTCGGGTCTCATCCGGTAAACAGCGGCTTGTGGCAAACCGCACTTAAAAAAGAATTCCGGCAAGTGGGGCAATTCGGTACCGCTCATTCGATGCGCCTTACGATGCACCCGGGGCAGTACACCGTTCTCAATACCCCAAATGAAACATTCCTCACACGTTCAATCAATGATCTCCAATATCATCAAACGGTTCTCTCAATGATGGGGCTCGATAATTCGTGTAAGATCATCCTCCATGGGGGAGGTGCATACGGGGACAGGGAGACCTCACTGAACATCCTGCGATTGCGTGTGGCACAACTGCCGGCGAATATCAGGGCGCGGCTGGTGCTTGAAAATGATGAGCGTATATTCAATGCAGCCGAAATTTGGGAAACCTGTCGACAAACGGGCATCCCTGGAGTTCTCGATGTGTTTCATCATGAAATACTCCCAAGTTTAGAACAGGTATCCATAAGAGAGCTGATCATACGGTTTGGTGATACCTGGCATGGGCAGCGCCAGAAAATCCACTACAGCGATCAGGCGCCCGGAAAAAACAAGGGTGCGCATTCAGAATCTGTTGATGTTACACAGTTTGGTCGGCTTTACAAAGAGATCTATGATCTCGATCTGGATATCATGATTGAGGCAAAAGACAAGCAGACATCAGTGCTGAAATTGCGTGAAGCATACCCGGAGCTGAGATGAACCGGTTGCATTTGACCTGCCTGGCCTCTCTTTAAGGAGAAGACGTGAATACTATCGATGATGCGGTTGCTTTTATACGTTCGATCAGCTCTGATGCGCGTGTTTGTGTTCTGTACCATGGTGATGCTGACGGGGCATGCGGGGCTGCAATCATTTACAGGCTGCTGAGACAAAATGTTAGAGAAATTTATACGCTGGCGCTTGGACGGGGTGAAAATCCATTTTCTGCAGCTACCATACAAAAGATTGAGAAACTGAATCCAGTCAAACTGATCGTTATCGACTCAGGAAGTCGCGCCGGATCATTTGGTTCCGCTATTCAATCACTAATTATCGATCACCATATCCCCGACAGCACTCCCGATGTTGACGTATTTTATAATCCGATTCTTTTCGGTGAAGAGATCACCGCCACTGAGGCAACATTCAACATTGCATCAAGAATCACATCCGACCGCACCCTTGTCTGGCTTGCAATAGCCGGAATAATAGGGGACAGTGGCGTGAAGGGTGTTCCGGTTCGTTTTCGTGAAGAGATGCTGCGGGCGGGACAGAAAAATTTTCAGGAAGCAGTAGCTTTAATCAATGCTGCGCGCCGTCATGCGACATTTCAGATCGACACTGCATTCAGATTACTCATTGATGCACAGGAACCATCAGACTTTGTGAACAATGCAACCAGGGCCGGACTGGCAAACCTCAGGAATGAAGTGTCGGAAAATCTTCGTAAAAATTTAAGAAGGGCTCCGAGGTTTCATGGAAATATTGCTCTGATCGAAATTGACAGCCCACACCAAATTCATCCCCTCGTCTCAACCATCTGGGCAGGAAAACTCAAAACCAGTGTGGTAATGGTTGCAAACAGGGGGTATCTTCCTGGCAGGGTTAGTTTCAGCATGCGCACAAAAACAGGAATCAATCTGCTAAAATTGTTGAAACAGTATCGCTCGGGGAGCCAGGAGATGGGGTTTGGCCACGAGAAGGCAAGTGGTGGGATATTGGCTACCGATGAATTCGATCATTTACTGATATTAATGGGATTTTGATGATTGTGTTATCACGCAGTCCGGGAAATGTTGCCGGACCATCCAATACCGTTTGTTCAAAATTGCGGGGAATTACTTGTAAAAAGAGATGACTACAGAACGGCTCAGGTATGGCGTGATGCCGGAGTTTGTGGCAGATGCTGGGGAGGGTTCCAGGGGTTATTGGCCCCGGTGGTGATAATAGAAGAATGACAAGATACTGTACCGTGCTTCTCACGCTTAGTGTATATCATTTTCGCTGTCGGGTGATAAAACGCCCATGAAAGGTATACCACGCAACTATGAGCTATACGAACCGCCAGATTACTGAAGTTAACACAGTATATTCCAAAAAGCGAACACCAGGTCCGATACTACGGTTGCTGATCCCGACAAATAGTCGGCACTGGATTACAGGTTTTTCGATCAAAATTGCTTGTGATTCCTGCCCTTTCTCTGGCGGCTTGTTAACCACATAAATATCACCTGGTACCATATCACGGAATAGTTCCGAATTAAGTGTCTCAAGATCCCTTTTCTTGTCGTTTTTTGTCAACTTTTGATGTAATACACGTTCGGCAGCACGCTATTCTTGATATATAAAATGTTGCGCGTGAATTACCCAATACCTCGAACAGTTCACAGACACCAATTTTCTTTCCATAATATTCAATAATAGCTCTTCTTCTTTGTCGCAGTTTTCTGTCAACTCGATCCCCAGTACTGTCGGGAGTTTTTTTGGAGATCAACGATAAGCTCCGTTTTCCTGAGCTTTTTCACTGTCTGCTCCAGTTTGCGATGAAGCTGTTTGTTTTCCGAGACCAATGCTTCACGGCTGCTTTGCCCGGTCCTGGTTTTTTTCCTTCAAACTGCCGTTTTTGAGCTTCTGTACCCATTTGCTCACCGCTGAGTAATAGAGGCCTTCTTTACGCAGGTAGGCGCCAAGAGATTGACTGCCATCTGATTTGATCTCTTCAACTGTTCGGAGTACTTTTTTTTGTACGCCCGTGTTAAACGATGTCTTTTGCGCTTTGGGATAACCTCCGGGTCCGACTTTTCGGTAATAGAATTAGCAGGGACTCCAGTTGGCCTATGACTCCTTCATCCCTGCACAATTCCAGCTTACTTTCATGCTTTTGTGCTATCATGCATCTTCCTTTTTGCCCTTCTAAAGTTATTTCTGATACATGAATTTGTCTCATCAATTATAGTCAGAGTGGGAAGCATTTTTAGGGATGAGTCCATATCTGGATTTTACTTACTCGTGGTGATTCAATGGGTTAAGGTAGGGGAAATATTAGTGTTTAGGTTAAAACAGGGTGTGCGTTTGAATCTGATCTGTCGGAAAAAATGTTTGTATATGGACATTGAACAAATAACTATTGCCAAATTTATGTATCGGATTTATATATATAGTAAATTAATATAACCAATCTGCAGTTTGGTAAAGGAACGCCTGGTTAAACCCCGGAAAAAATCAAATTAATTATAAACTTACCTGGAGAATAGGATGCACCGTTTGTCTAATGCCCTTACATTTATGTTTTGTTGTGTATTTTTTCTGAGCCTTTCAGCCCACAGTTCACAGAAACCTGCCACTGCAGCTTTGAACCAGCTTACAGGAAGCGGGATCGAAGAGGGTGAAGCTCAATCCCTTACTAATGCCTTGCGTGGGGAGCTCACAAGAACAGGGAAATTCAACATGATGGAGCGTTCACAGGTAAATGAGATCCTTCAGGAGCAGGGGTTTCAGCATTCAGGTGCATGCGCAGATGAAGAGTGTATGGTTGAAATCGGGCAGTTGCTTGCGGTACGGTATATGTTCATGGGACACGTGGGAAGGGTAGGGGCAACCTACTCTGTGAGTGTAAGGCAGATCGATGTGGAGAGTGGAAGGGTAATGAAGGATATTACTCAGAATTACAGAGGAGATATTGATAATGTTTTAATTGATGTTATACCCTCTGTTGCCAGACAGCTTGCCGAGATAGAGGAAATAGTGGAACAGAAACGGAGAATTTGGCCATATATAACCGGTGGGTTGCTGGTTGCTGCTGCGGTACCTGTTATTTTGTTTTTAAACAGTGGTGAGGATCAGAGTTCAGATAACACAATTACAGTGGAATGGTGAAAAACAAAATTTCAGTAGAGGACATGAGGGAACGATGCCGGGGTCTCTCAGCTTTTTAGATCATGTACTGTGTCAATTCCATAGGTACCTTTTCTGGTAACGATCATTGGACCAAGGCTATTCGGTTCGCTTAATGAGAGATATTGAATAGAAGAATAGAATTGCACATCAGAGGAGTTAAAATATGCTTCCAAAATTATCAGCTACTGAAGCCAGAGTAATCGGATCACTCATAGAAAAAGAGATGACAACTCCGGAGTATTATCCTCTGACACTAAATGCTCTTGTAAATGCGTGTAATCAGAAAAGCAATCGTGAACCGGTTATGAATCTCACAGAAAAGCAGGTACAAGATGCCATTGAAGAGCTCAAAGAAAAGCGGCTTGCATGGCAGATGAATCTGGCCGGAAGTCGTGTGCCAAAATATGAACACAACCTCAGAAGTCTCTTTCCATTGGACGAAAAAGAGATGGCTATTATAGCAGTTTTGATGCTTCGGGGTGAACAGACCTCAGGAGAACTTCGAACAAGAGCTGAACGCATGGCTTCGTTTTCATCAACTGATGAAGTGGAACAGACCATTAAAGCCTTAAATGACAGGGAAGAGGGACCATTTGTTGCACAAATACCCAGAAGGGCAGGGCAAAAAGAGAACCGCTTTGTTGAATTGTTTTCTGTGGCTTCAGAACCGGACCAATCGGACGAAAACTTGACAGAAAAACAATCCTCGGAGCCCCAACAATTGAGTCTTTCAGAGAGAGTGGCGCAGCTTGAGGGTGAAGTTGATTCGTTGAGATCGGAGCTTGGTGAATTGAAGATTTTGTTTTCTGATTTCAGGAAACAGTTTGAGTAATGAGGTGGGGCAGGGTCTCCTATTGACCTTATCGAAGTGCTTTTACTGCTATTATCGAAGTGAGCTTGCCCCGATTCGGAAACGGGACGCTCACTTTTTCTGAACTCAGCACAGGCAGTTTGAGCATGACTTAATATCAGTAATTCTTACTCTTCAGCTGCAGCTCTTTCTCCTCCAGATTTGTATGCCGTACAATACCACCTTCAGACATATAGATCACATCTTCTGCAATATTTGTCGTCTGATCGGCAATTCTTTCAAGCACCCTGAAAATGGAGGCATAAAGAAGAAGGAAATCAATACGTGAGGGATCGACGAGGATGCATTTTTTTACCAGAGCAAAAGAGTCCCGGTAGAGTTCATCGACTCTGTTATCTGCCTCACAGACATAAATTGCTATACTGCTGTTCCAGTAAATAAGAGAATCTATACTTTTTTTGAGCATGTGAATCGCTCTGTCTGACATTTCCTTAAACACCAGGGTTAGTTCTTGGGGGGGCTGCTCTGATAGTGCAATCGTCCGTTCTGCAATATTTACCGCAAGGTCAGCGATTCGCTCCAGATCGTTATTGATTTTTAAAACTGCAATAATAAAGCGTAAATCTTTGGCTACGGGCTGATGAAGAGCAAGGATTTTCAGGCACTCCTCTTCAATTTCAACTTCGATATTATCGATTTCATGGTCAGATTCTATAACTTTGCTTGCAAGGTCATGATCAAGATCGATAACCGACTGAATCGAAAATCTCACACTTTCTTCTACAAGTGTGCACAAGGTTAAAATGCTTTGTTTCAGTTTTTCTGTCTCAACAAAGAAGTGATTTGACATATTAGGTCTCCTGATTATGATGATTTTTTTAATCTGTAGTTTTGATTTACAACGGATTCTGAAAAGAATAGATTAGTCATATCTTTTACTTTGTTAATGATTGATGAAAAGTAAACCCATTCGTTTTCACAAAATTATCCAAATCGTCCGGTTATGTATTCTTCAGTTTTTGATTCATCGGGATTGGTAAAAATTTTTGCCGTTTTATTGTACTCTATAAGCGATCCGACATAGAAAAACGCTGTATAGTCAGATACACGGGATGCCTGCTGCATGTTATGGGTAACAATCACAATCGTAACATGCTTTTTAAGAGTCGAGATAAGGTCTTCTATGCGTGTTGTGGATTTAGGGTCAAGTGAGCTTGTCGGCTCATCCATCAGTAAAACCTCTGGTTCAACCGCCAGTGCCCGTGCTATTGAGAGACGCTGCTGTTGACCACCGGAAAGGCCGCCACCCGGCATTCTCAGTCGATCCTTTACTTCATCCCACAGTGCTGCATGTTTAAGGGACCTTTCTACAACTTCGTCAAGAATCGATTTCTTCTTGATCCCTACAAGCTTGAGACCGGCAATGACATTGTCGTAAATAGACATGGAAGGGAAGGGGGTTGGTTTCTGAAAAACCATTCCGACTTTTCTGCGAATGATTACAGGGTCTACTCCCTGAGAGTATATGTCTTTACCGTCAAGTAGTGCTTTTCCTGTAATAATGGTGTTTGGTGTAAGGTCATGCATACGGTTAAGAGACCGTAAAAAAGTTGTTTTTCCGCAACCAGAAGGTCCGATGAGCGCCGTTACCCGCTTGTTACGTATAGGGAGAGTTACATCCCTAACACCTGTTGACTTACCATACATTACTGAAAGATCTATGGTTTCAAGACGTATATCAGAACTATTGTCTTTAGCTGCTGTATCTTTTACATCAGTTTCAGCTGCGGTATTTGCGGGCTTTTTCAACGTGAGACTTTTTTCCATATTCAGTATGCCTCCAATATTCACATTATGTGGTGGTAGTTTTTGTTCAGTACTTTTTTTCTCTGGTTGCCAGACGTGCAATAATAAATGATAAGATAACCATTGCAAGCAGTACAATACCCGCAGCCCAGCCCAGCTGATGCCACTGTTTGTAGGGGCTGATTGCAAGGCTGTAAAGTCTCTGTGGCAGAGAATCTACAGGACCAAAAATCCATCCGGTCCACCTGTTTGGCATATAGTTGTTTCCAAATGAGGTAAAAAGAAGTGGTGCAGCCTCTCCCACAGCACGGGCAAATGCTATGAGTAATCCGGTAACCAGGCCGGTTTTGGAGGCAGGGATAATGACTGACATAACCACTCTCCACCTTGGAAGGCCAACTGCAAGTCCGGCTTCTCTCAGTGACCATGGGATGTTCATCAATGCACTCTCGGTTGATCTGGCAAGAATTGGTAGCATTACAAATGCAAGCGCCACTCCACCGGCAAGCCCTGAAAACCCTCCCATTGGCCTGACTACCAGTGCCCAGGCAAGCAATCCTTTCAGCACTGCAGGCATACTATTAAGTGTATCTGTCATGATTCGAAGTGTAGGATTCATTTTGTGATCAGGGTATTCTGAAAGCATAATACCCGCACCAAGGCCAAAGGGCATGGCAATTACAAGTGCCATAATATCAATAACGAATGTTCCGATTATTGTGTGCATTAAGCCTGTGGGTCTTCCGGTCATGGCACGTGAGGGAGATCCAAGTTCCTGGGTGAAAAAATCAATATTGATTGCTCCTATACCCTGCACAACAACATAGGTGATTATTATTGCCAAAGGTATCAGCACAAGAACGGTATTCACCGCAAAAAAACACTTCATTATTTTGTCGTACATGTAACGTCTTTTTAACGAAATCATACGGCCCGTCCTGTGAAGGAAAATTTTCTCTGTATGTGGGCTGCAACAAGGTTAACTGCAAGAGAAACGATGAACAGGTAAAACCCAACCGCCATAAGGCTTGATAGGTGAAGATTTCCCACCGCTTCCCTGAATTCATTGACAATAACAGAGGGCATAGTTGATGCCGGGCCAAAGATTGAAAAAGGCAGTGTATTTTTATTGCCTATCAACATTGCTACTGCCATGGTTTCTCCGATTGCTCTGCCAAATGAAAGCATTGCTCCTGCAAGTATACCGCCCCTGGCATAGGGGATAATGGCCATCTTTATTACTTCCCATTTTGTCGCTCCAAGTGCATAGGCTGCTTCACGCTGCTCTCTTGGAACAAGTCTCAGTGCATCTACGGTTAATGCTGTAGTGTAGGGGATAATCATAACTGCAAGAACAAGAGTTGCCGTGGTCATTCCGTACCCCACAGGATTTCCAAGAACTGGCAGAAGTGAAGGTGCGTTATCTATAGCCCATAAATAGGTGGGCATGTAAACGGTGTCTCTAAGCCATGGTGCAAGAACAAAAACTCCCCAAAGACCAACGATTACCGATGGAATGGCGGCGATAAGGTTTATGAGGTTTTCTATTATTCTGGAAAGCCAGCGGGGAGAATACTCGGCAGTGAACAAGGCAACGGCAACAGCAGGAATAAAAGCTATTAACAGTGATATCACACTGGTGACTACTGTTCCAAATAAAAATGGAAGACTGCCAAATACAAATGATGATCCCGGATCCCATACTCTTCCTATGAGAAAACCAAGAAACCCGAAACTTCGCAACGCTTCGGCCCCATCTGCATATAGAACCGCAGCCATAAGTATGGTACTTACAATAACCGCTAAACCAAGCAGGAAAACAGACCAGCTGAAAATTCCGTCTCCAAGCCATCTGTAGAGCGGCCCCGGAGGGGTTCGTAGTAGCTCTGAAGTGGTTACTGCCGTGTTACTTTTTTTTCGCAAGTTTTCCTCCGTAATTTGGGACAAGCAGAGCCGCTTAAGATCTCAGCTCTGCCTGTCAATTGTGATTACATTACCAACTGTCAGTTATCCAAAATGTTACGGCCGATAGGTTCGCCGTGCCATTTCATTTCTCTGATCATATTTTTACCAAGCTCCACTGCTGCATCAGGAAGCTTTGCGTAACCAAGATCTTCTGAATATTTCTGGCCGTCTTTTATTGACCAGACGATGAACCTGATAAGTTCCTCTGCTTCGCGTTTGGTGTTGATGGCATTGTTTTTTTCCATGTTTTCATAACAGAGCATCCATGCAAAACCTGCGGCGGGGTATCCGTTGGATGCTGGTGTATTGGTGAAAAGAATACGTCCATCTGTTGGGAGTGGAATATCTGCGGCTGCAGAGGTTGATTCAAATGATGGTCTGATCACATTTCCGGAGCTGTTCTTTAAATATGCGTAGCTCATGTCGTTGAGAAGTGCATAGGCAAAACTGTTATAACCGATAGCACCAGGAGTGCTCTGGACAACACCTGCAACACCTTCATTTCCATTTCCACCGATACCGGTTGGCCAGTTTACGCTGGTTGCAAAACCAATGGTAGAACTCCACTTTTCATTAACATTTGAAAGATAGCTTGTCCATAGGTTGGTTGTTCCTGAACCATCTGAACGGTGTACCACCTGAATAGGCAAACGGGGCAGTCTTACACCCGGGTTGAGATTCTGAATACGTTGGTCGTTCCAGACTGTAATCTCACCTAAAAAAATCGCAGAAATGACATCACCATCGAAAACAAGCCCGGTTTGTACACCTGGTATATTGTATGTGACTACAACGTCTGCCAGGGTGATGGGGATGTTAAATGCCTGCCCGCCGGTTTGCTTTTCAATGTTTTTCATCACTTCATCATTAAGAAATGCTTCGGTCATCCCAAACATGATGGTTTGTTCACCGAACTGACGAATTCCTCCACCGGATCCGATTGACTGATAGTTGATTGTTACACGTCTGTTGGTCAGATCCCTGTATTCATCAGCCATTGCTGTTACCAGGGGTGCCGGAAAGGATGCGCCTGCACCGATTAGCTGGACACGGTTTTGTGCAACAGTCGAGACTGCGTACGATACCGTCAGCAGACCGGTTAAGATAAGAGTTGATTTTAATTTCTTTAACAACATAATAACTCCTTTTGAATTGAAATTATGTAAAACAAGATACCTCTAAATTGTTAGAAACGCGTTAGGCTATAGTTTAAGGTTGATTAACGGATTGTTTTTGATCAGAACCTTGCTGCAAAGATTACCTCAGGACGCAACCGGGTATGGTTGTAGTCGTCCGTGTCGTTTGAGCGTATGTATGTCCTTAAGCGTGGTCTGACTGAGAAATTGCTGTTAAGATTGTGAGTGTAGTTGATGTCGATATAATGCATCATATAGGACACTTCGTTCAGATCGTTGTTTGAGATCGCAAGGCTATAGGCAGTAACAAGTCGGCCATTAGCAAGTGAAAATCTTGGATCAAGTGTGATAAGGAAACTTGTACGTTCGTTTTGTCCTTCAACTTCGATATTACCAATACCTACACCAGCTCTTAAGTCAAGATTAGAAGCCGGGCGCAGGCGCAAATCAACACCACCGGCAAACATCATATTCGATTCACCGGGAATTCTGTTCCCAGTATCATCGAGCTTGTAGATACCTGATTCTGTTTGAATTGCAGGAGTGATGGTGAGATTACCAGCAGTAACAGGTGCTGTGAACCCGACTCTGTAGCCATCTAAAACCTGCTCATCGTTATCGGGAATAAGGCGTCCCTGGTTTCCTGTGGTAGCAAGATTAAGATTCATCCTGAGATTATCTGCAGCTCTGTACCCCAGATTCATCCCAGCCTGTGATTGAATCTCATTCCAACCGTCAGACATATTGAAGTAGTTGTCCCCGTTTATAGTGTGAAAACCAACATCGTAGGTAGTATTCTTTGAAACAGGAACAATCCCTCCCTCAAAGCTGAAAGTGCCTTTTGTGTAAGCAAAGTAAGCACGTGTGAGAATTACACCCGCATTTTTGCCGTCATAAATCCCTTCATTTGTAGCAACTGAAGTAGAATAGGCATTACTTCCAACGTTTTCGAGCTGAAGAACAACACTTACTTCATCGTTTGCTTTTGCATTCACCCCAAAAGCCCACCCATACTGGTGATGTGCATTCATCACCGAGGGCATATCAGTTCCATCGGCATTGGTTCCGTTATCAATGTTTGCCCTGATTCTGTATTGTGCCGAACCGTTAAACCTTATTTCCGGTTGAGCGAAAACACTCGTTGAAAAGAGAAGTCCTGCCACGGCAACTGCACCAACAAAAGACCTGTTCATACAACCTCCTGTAAATGATAAATGAAAATGACACAAAACACTATTGCATCGTTTGTTCTCAAATGTTACAGGAATAAAATACCGGAACAGTGTGTGTTTTAAATAAACGGTTTGTTAGAAATGTGTTACCGGTGATTTGTGCTGTTGCCCTTTCCTTTCAACCCAGCCTTCCCCACAGACTATTTTTCTTATCTAATGGCTTTTAAAATTTATAGAACGGATATCGTATGTCTTTTGAAAATCTTCTGCCTGACACCATTCTCTTTTCAGTTGAAAATGCCCTTGGCCAATCGCTAACCTCTCTTATATCTCCTTTCCCAAGCTACATTAACAGGGTGTATGAGCTTTGCACCGTTGATGGCATTAGGGTTGTTGCGAAATTCTATCGGCCCGGAAGGTGGAGCAGAGATGCTATTATTGACGAGCACAATTTTTTGGCCGATTGTGAAAAGGATGAAATTCCGGTAGTCCCACCTTTGCGGCTTAAGAATGGAAGTACACTTGAAGAGTGTGAGGGGATATTTCTGGCCTTGTTCCCCAAACGTTCGGGGCGGCAGATCGAAATCAATGATGAGAGTGATTGGATCAGGCTCGGTTCACTCATTGCAAGAATGCACCTTGCCGGAGAAAAACGCAAGGCTTCGGCAAGAGTGATAATTGATCCTTCACTCTCGACTGCAAACGATATTGAATATCTCTGTGACAATGTTATCCCTGCCCGTTTCGCAGCTCAGTACAGAGATATTGGACGGTATTTGATAGACATAAGTGCTCCTTTAGTCGAAAGCAGTGAAAAGATAAGAATTCATGGAGATTGTCACAGGGCAAATATCATGGATCGTCTTGAGGAAGGGTATATTCTGATTGATTTTGATGACATGGCCATGGGACCCGCCGTGCAGGATATCTGGCTGCTTCTGCCCGACAGAGCAGATGCCTGCAAACGGGAAATAGAACTCTTTTTAGAGGGGTATGAGCGTTTCAGATTCTTTGACAGGTCATCACTGCGCTGTATCGAATCGCTGAGGGCTATGCGTATGATTTATTTTCTTTCCTGGTGCAGCCGTCAGGCTGACGATTATCAGTTTCGGCGCAATTTCCCTGAATGGGGAAGTGATGTGTTCTGGCAAAAAGAGATCGGTGATTTAAGAGAGCAGATAGGGGAGATTGAAACTGCAGGTTATTAGATGAATATGTAGTTCCATCTCAGGTTGAACTCTGATTGATTACTGCGATACCTGTGCTGAAAATCGGAGGACTGGGCTGCAACAAAAATGTAAAACTCAGGCTTTCGGCAGTTCAATAGTAAACGTACTTCCTTTTCCTGGTTTACTCTTAACCGAAATAGTACCACTATGTGCCAGAATAATGTGACGCACAATTGATAAACCCAACCCGGTGCCTCCAACTTTTCTGCTCCTGGCTTTATCTACTCTGTAAAACCGTTCAAAAACACGGGGCAGATATTTTCGATCTATTCCAATACCCTGATCTATAATCTCAATCCGGGAGTTTGACTCATTTTGGGATAGCACAATTTGAACAGTGGTGTTCTCAGTGCTGTATTTTATTGCATTATCAATAAGGTTAACCAGAGCTTGTTCAAGCATAAATGGATTGGATAAAGCCTGAAGTTTACTGTTACCATCAATTTTAAGTGTTATGTTTTTTTCTGTGGCACTGGAATGGCAGGTTTCAGCAGCTCTCTGACAGATAGGGTAGAGGTGATTGGGGCTAAGGGCTATTTCGCTTTTTTCGGTTTCTTTTTCGATTTTTGCCAGATTCAGCAGGTCTTCAATAATCGATTCAAGTCGATTAACATGCTTGTTTACTATTTTCAGAAATCTTTCGGTGTCATGTGGATTGTCCTTGGCCCCACTCAGTATTGTTTCGATAAATCCTTTTATCGATGTGAGAGGGGTTCTTAGCTCGTGGGAGACATTGGCAGCAAAATCCTGGCGCATTTTCTCAAGTTTTTTGAGACGCGTTATGTCATTCATAACAAGCAGTACTCCGGTTGTCTGCTTTTCCACTCCGTTCAGTAAGGTTCCGTGGATCTGAAGATGCCGAACAGTTTCGTCCGGGGCAAATAACTCCAGCTCCTCCTCAATGGGATATTTCTTTTCTGTCAGTCTCTTAATGAGTCTGTGAATCTCGCTGTTACGAATTGATTCCTGAACATACTTGCCCTTGTAATTGGTAGGATCGATATCCAGAATTTCTGCTGCAGGTTTGTTGATATTAATGATCTTATTGTCTGTTCCTATTGCCAGGACTCCTTCGGTCATACTTTCAAGAATGGTTTTTTGCTCATTGCGCTGAGTGGTTATTGTGTTAAGGCGATCATTCAGTTGTTTGGCCATGTTGTTCATAGATACTGCGAGCATCTCAAATTCAAGAGCTCCTGAGCCGGACAACTTATGAAAAAGGTCACCTTTGGCGAAATGCTGAGCCCCGTGTTGAAGGTGTTTGATTCTGTCACTCATGTATCTGGATATCCACAACGAAATCATCGCAGTTACCAGTACTAAAATGAGACCCATCAGTGCAGCTCTCTCGTTTACACTCTTCAGACTTCTTCTTATTGAATCGACCGGAACTGCAGCTCTGAGTATGGCAATAGTTATATCCTGCTCGTCTTTAATAACCTTTGCTGAGTACTGCATATTTTTATCAACTGTATGGCTGTATCTGTTTGAGATACCCATTGATTTGTCAAATGCACTCTGAACTTCTGGCCTGTTAAGATGGTTGTCCATCAACCGGGGCATTTCATCGGTATCTGCTATGACCCGGCCATCTGGGAGGATTACCGTGAATCGCATGTTTGCAACCCTGCCCAGTTTTTTTGTCAAATCGTCAAGTTCAGAATACTCACGCGCCAGTATCTTGCGGGTAAACCTGTCCTGGACAAGAGAAATCCTTTCTGCTGAGTTGGTTGCAGTCTGTTTGAAATAAAAATTCTCCACTACAGAAGACAGGTACAGTATAATTACGAGCAGCGAACCTACCGTAAGCAGGCAATAGGAGGGGAAAAGCTGCCAGAATATTGGTCGCAGTTTCACAACTCATCACTTTCAACAAATTTATAGCCAACCCCGCGAACAGTCTTTATGTATTCGCCATAGGAGCCAAGTTTTTTTCTCAAGCCAACCACCGTAACATCCACACTGCGGTCTGTAACCGGGTAATCATCACCCCTGATCGCTTCAACAATCTGATATCTCGAAAACACCCATCCAGGTCGCGCTGCAAGATGGTACAGAAGAGCAAATTCGGTATAGGTGAGGTCAATGCGTCTGTCATCAATGACCACTTCATGACGCCCGGGGTGAATACACATATTGTTAAAAGTAAGTTCCGCGCTGCAATGAAGTTCCTCTCTGGTTTTGCGCCTGAGAACGCTTTTTATTCTGGCTAAAAGAACCCGGGGGCTGAAAGGCTTTACCATGTAGTCATCTGCACCCATTTCAAGTCCGGTAACAATGTCTGCATCTTCACCCTTGGCGGTAAGCATTATTACAGGTATGTTTTTTGTGGCAGAATCACCTTTTATTGTTCTGCAAACCTCAAGGCCATCGATTCCGGGAAGCATCAGATCAAGAAGAATTATGGAGGGAATTTCCATTTTTAATCTCCTCAGCCCGTCCTCACCAGATGTCACCGAGGTGATCTTATAGCCATCTCTGTTGAGATTGTAGGTAATCAGTTCAATAATATCTTCATCATCTTCGATTAACAGTACATTTTTCTGGGCCACAAATACCCCTTGAATAGGTTGGAATGGATGATCCTACAATACCCTCATAAAATATGGAACCTGAATTAGTAGTATACAAAAAAAATGTTAGGAAAATGTTAGCATGAGTTTTTGGGTGATTACAGAGATAATAGGAAAATGCACTCGGCCTGGCATGGAAGCATGCTTTCTTATCACATTTATTCAATGTTATGAGCTTCTCATTGTCCACCAGTTTTTATAAAATGGGTGCCTTTGTCTAAAATCTTAGCACTTATTGTATGGCTCGATGGTTTTTAGCATAGTTAGGGATTTCTTTAGTTTGCAATTAATGGTCAGCAATAGGTTTATTTAACTTGGCAAACGGATATGCACAAAAGCAAGCGTTGGGTTATTGGCGGGAAGTTTATGTGATTGAAAAAATAATATTACACAAACACAGAATACACTAAATCAAAATATGTGTGGTAAATATTGTTTTGTAGGTGTATATTTTGTGTATGGAAACAAATATATACATATATTTAGAATACAGAAAGTTCCTCGCAGACTACTATTCTCTTATGAAAAAGAGAAACAGGGGATTCTCTTTCAGAGCGTTCTCTCAAAAAGCGGGGGTGTCCGCGCCCAATTTCCTGCAGCTTCTTATTCAGGGTAAAAGAAACCTCTCAGTTAACGGTATTGAAAAAGTATGCTCAGCCATAGGCCTCGCCTCACAGGAAAAAGAGTATTTTGGCCATATGGTGCTCTTTGACCAGGCAAGGGAAAATGAGAAAAAGGCGCATCATTTCAAAATCCTTGCCCAAATGCGAAAACCATATACCGCAGATACCCTCACAGAGGAGCAGTTTGAACTCTACCGATGCTGGTATTACAAGCCTCTTAGGGAACTTCTGGCTTTTCACCCCCTCTATCCGGGCGAACAATATGCTTACCGTCATCTTGCCTCCAAACTCCTACCTTCCATCTCTGAGAGCGAAGCCAGGGCCGCAATAAAGCAGATGCTTAAACTTGGGTTGCTTAAAAAGGATAAAAACGGAAGGGTTGTGCAGACATCGAGATTTATCACCACAGGGGATGAAGTGCAGAGCTTTTTGGTGAGACAGTTCCATGAATCCATGATCACCCTTGCACAGAAGGCTCAGGACAGAATCGATCCCTCTCAGAGAGATGTTTCAAGCCTCACGGTAAGTATTTCATGTGATGGGTTTTCCCGGATAAAACAGGAGATACAGCTTTTCAGAAAACGGCTTCTTGAAATTGTAAAGCAGGACAGCGATCCTGAAAATGTGTACCAGATAAATTTTCAGCTCTTTCCTGTGACAGACACCAAAAAGGGAAAGTCAGAAGGCTGTGGGAAAGGGGCATAATTATGAGAAAGCTTTCATTAATTTTAGCTTCAGCTTTGTTTATCCTTGGATGCGGAATTGATCTTGCCGGAACAAACGGTTCTGAAACAGGGAACGCCAAGATTACAGGGGAGATTTATAACAGTAGTAATGAAGCCGCTGCAGGGGTAAAGTTAAAGGCGATTCCCCACACTTTTAATCCTTCTGCTGACACGCTAAAAAGCACCAATTTTTCTGTTACCGATTCCTCGGGAAGATTTTCTTTCTTCTCCCTTCCAGGGGGAGTTTATAACATCATGGCTAAAAGTGAGGATGAGACAGAAGGGGCCTTTACCGGGGGAATTAAACTGACCGGCAATACCCATCTTTCCTTTACCGACACACTCTCGCCAACGGGATCAGTTACAGTGCTGTTTCAAAGTACAGTTGATAGAAGAGGTGTGGTGTTTATTGAGGGAACGGATATAGCTGTTTCAATGGACGATGTGAAAATCAATGAAGAAGGGTTTTCATTTATAACGCTCAGTTCTGTTTACCCCGGAGAACTGCCCGCTCTTATGATTTCCCACGGAAGCGGGGAAGCGATCCTTTCTCAGGAAACGCAGGTTGTTGCCGGAGAAGAGTCGGTAATTGACCTGAAAGATACAGATCCTAAGGAGGCATGGGTGTTCCCCATCATCATTGGAGTCACCTCGCAAACTGTGCAATACTACGGGGGGTTTGATTCTCTTAAGGGGCTCATCTTGTCTCAGCTCGATTCCGTTGAAGCGTGGTTTAACGGACCATCGGTTTTTGATGCACACATTAGTTTTCCGGCAGATTCTTTTTATGTGATAGAAGACGATGTTGACAGGGAAAACATTCTTCCACCCGATGGGTATGCCTTACGGCTTATCTATGATGGTTTTGGGGAGAGCAGCTTTGGTAATTGGGTGAAGGCAACAAGGGTTATTTGTCATAATTACAGGGCCGATCATGATGACGGTATGTTTGGTCACTATACCTTCTCAAGGCATCTGATGTGGGAATTTGGGCTGGCCAGGGGGGCAAGATCGCTTTGGAGACTCAATGTAAACGAAGAGAATAACCCTGTAAACAATGAATCATTCAGAGCTCCGCAATCCGTGATGAACAACAGCGGCTCACCGGTATGGGATGAGTATTCGGTAAATATGATCAACTATTACCAAAACAGGTTTAGTATTTTGCCTGAAATAGCACCCCTTGCCTTTCCCGATACCATTGCCCTCAAGATAGAAAAGGGCGATCAGTATCAGGGCGAAACCATCGTCAGACTATACCCTGTAAACTGGTACGGGCAAGTGTCCGAATCGGCAGAAATCACTTTCACCACAGATTCAGCCGGAAAAGCTACTCTTGAGCAAAATCCTTTTACCGAAGAGGGGGAAGACAGAATAGTATACCCCAATTTTCTTATTGAGATAATAACTTTGGAGGACACTTTATATGACTGGTTTCCTTTTTATGAAGTGTCAAATG
Source organism: Chitinispirillum alkaliphilum (assembly GCA_001045525.1). Taxonomy (NCBI): domain Bacteria; kingdom Pseudomonadati; phylum Fibrobacterota; class Chitinispirillia; order Chitinispirillales; family Chitinispirillaceae; genus Chitinispirillum; species Chitinispirillum alkaliphilum. Next base: position 18,478 of record LDWW01000037.1, read on the forward strand.
CATGGTTTGAAAATCAAAATAAACCTTTTGTGAAAAAGTTAAAAAGATGAACAAAACCTGAAAGAGGAGTGACAATGAAAAAATGTGTGAAGACAACACTGATAAAAGGAATACTGGCAGCTGTTGTGCTGGGCAGTTCCGTATCTTCTCAGGTAACTGATGAATTTACAGAAGTGGTGGCAGACGGCCAAACAGGGGAAACATATATACTGCATCTTAAAAGATACGATATCAGAAGTCCCCATTTTGAGGTTATGATTGATAACGGTACAGGAACCCTTGAATCGTTCATTCCTCCACAGGGAAGAATATATTTTGGTTCGGTACAGGGAAACAGTGCAGCGTCTGCAGCTGTACAGGTAAGAGAAAACGGCTCAGTACACGGAAAAATCTATCTTGACAGAGGGCCCACACTCACTTTCAGTAATGGTTCAGTGACAGGAAGAAGAGGTTTTCAGCAACCAAGCCTTGCCTATCCCACAGGGGCATACAGGAACAAGGGTTTGACAGATTCAATTTACCGGTTTGTGGTTGCTGTTGATGCAGACTACAGCTATACCTCAACCTTCTCAAATCTTACTGAAGCGTTTGAAATGGTGGAGATAAGTCTCGCTCAGGTACATTTGCTCTATGTCAGGGATGCACTGCTTGAACCACTTGTTGGAAAAATAATATTGAGAAATAATGCTCACAGCTGTCCCTATCAAAATATAAACGATACCGGGGAAAAGCTAAGAACGGTGCGGGATTTATGGAATAGTCAGTATTCTGATGTGGTAAGATCAAACACTGCACAGGTGTCAAGACGTGTGGGCGGGGGAATGGCCTGGCTCAATTCGGTTGGAAGTGGAAACGCCTACTCGGTAAACGGTGCAGGCAATGATGGTTTTTTCGATGTGGTGTTCCGTCATGAACTGGGGCATAACTGGGGCGCACTTGACTGGCACTGGGGAGATAATAATGGTCAGCCGGAGGGGAGAACCATTATGTCAGGTAACTCTTACGGAAGAATCAGCGGACCGGTTGTATACCGTATACTTCAGCTCAGAGATCAGAACCGCAATCATGAGTCAATAAGTACAGCAGGGTTTATGACCAATATCTCCTATCCGCCCTATGCAATGATGGACATATACAGGGTGAAGCATGGAAGGGGTGCCTTTGCATTTAATCCGCTGGAAAACGATCATGATGCAAACGGTGACACTATTATGCTGGCTGGTTTTGATCCTGTTTCATCAAACGGAGAAACTATTTCGGTAAATGACTCGGGATGGCTTGAGTATCATGGGGATAATCAGCAGGTTGGAACCACAGACTATTTCTATTATGAGATTGTAAATGGGGAAGGTCTTACCGCCTCCGGCCTTGTGTGGGTATCCATCGTTGAACCATACGATCTTATTGCTCAGGAAAGGCTTTCACTTCATTACTTCAGTAACCAGCATAACTCTACAAGTGATGCTGCGATTAATGTACTGGACGGAAATATAAACACTATTTGGCACACCAGCTGGTCATCAAACCCACACCCCCATGAGATTGTCCTCAAAATCGACTCGGTGTATAAAATCGCGGGTCTAAACTATACCCCGCGCCAGGATGGAAGTGCAAACGGAAGAGTACGGGAGTATGAAATATATGTGAGTGAGGATGGAGAGAGCTGGGAACTGGTTACAGCTGGTGAATGGGAAAACAGCAGCTCTGAGAAGGATGCGTTTTTCCAACCGGTTCAAGCGCAGTATGTGAGATTCGTGTCCTTGTCTGAAGTAAATAACAATATCTATACTTCTGCAGCTTTATTGAATCTCTGGTATTTGCCTGAACAGGATGACGATGAGGTTAGTGTGGCTGCACGGAGGTCTTCTGTAAACCCTGGCATTTCTGTTAACCTGAATTCTTCCCGACTTTCTGTGCACAGCAATTCATATGAAGTGTTAAACGCACAGCTGATATCAGCAAATGGAAGGATTGTTCACCGGTTTAATGTTAACGGTTCAGCAACGCTTAATTTGCAGGATCTCAACATCTCCAGAGGGGTGTACTTTGTGAAGGTAAACGGTGTTAATGTGCGGCATGTCCAAAGAATTCTTTTCAGGTGAGGAAAATATGAAAACAGCAGTTAAACTGATTATTCTTGTTTGTAGTATAGTGATTGCATCGAAGGCGCAGAATTCTGCGCCTTCTGCTCACTTCAATATGACCGTTCCAAACCATGATATCAGGGTCGCACAGTTCAGGGTGCCTTCAGGCTATAACCCTTCTGCAAGCTATTATCAGGTAACCGGTTTCTGGGGCCACATCCCCGGAGGTTCAGTGCCGGGTAATACTGGCTCCGGCTATGGAGGAATACAGAACAGCCAGGGAAACAATGTGCATATCTTTTCCATCTGGCACTCCATGAGCGAAGAAGCCATTGCCGATACTGCAAACTTTCCCTATGCGGTGTATCTTGGACATGGACAGGACACCCATTTTTTCAGAGGTGAAGGAGTAGGTTTACGAACCATGAACAGGCACCTGGGATGGGAAACCGACATATGGTACACTTCTGTGGCAAGGGTATGGAGTAAAGGAGATGAATCCCACTATGGCTATTTTTACAGGGACGGAGTCAACGGAAAATGGCGGCATCTTACCACTATTGCGGTGCGCCACCCGGGCCTGAGGTTTTCAGGAACCCACAATTTCTTTATTGAAGACTGGCTGGCTACAGGGTCTAACGCACGGGAGATGCATTTCAGAAACAGTCTTGTAAGAGATCTTTCCGGCAACTGGTCAACCACTTCATCCGGCCGATATTCTGTAAACTCCTGGGACCTTGGGCAGGGAGGTCGCTCCTATAACTACCGGACAAACTGGAATGCCGGGCTTAGAGGTGAAGGAAGTGAGCAGTATTATTTTATGAGGTCGGGAGGTGACAATACATCACCTGAAATTCCGCTGAGCAGTTCCAATACCGCACACACATTCAGCCTCTCTGCGGGACCGGAAAAAAGTGATGCAGAATTTCCAAAAGCCCTGATAACAGGAATGGGAATTGAATACCTGAATGATTTTAGTTCACTTGAAATAAACTGGACCGTGGATTCCCTTGCACTTCCCCAGTTTTCCTACACCATTTCGGTTTTTGATAATGAGAATTTTTCAGGATATCCGCTCATTCAAAAGAGCCGTATTCAACCTCAGCGCAGAAACGATATACTGGATATCACCGGTTTTGACATTGTAAATAAAAAGTATTTTGTAAAACTTGAAATAGAAGATATCTTTGACAACGTTTCAGAACCGCAGACTGCTTCATTTGGTGAAGGTGAAATTGAGGGCTTTATAACAGTCACTAACCCTGTAGGCAATAATGTATATGTGATTGGTGATACGGTTAGGGTTGAATGGCAAACCAATATCGCAAATCAGTTTGAAATTTCTCTTGTAAATAGAGGTTCAATAATAGAGACAATCGGTACAACAGATTCAGACTTCTATGACTGGATTATTTCTTCTGATCTTGATGAAGGGAATGAATTTTCTATTTCTGTTACTGGTGGCGATGTCTCTGCGGTTACATCTGCGTTCACAATAGAGCATCCGGATTCAACCTTTCTTCAGATTGACCGCGCCCATGTTTCGGTTTACTCTGTGAGCAGCGAGCAGGCCTCCGCAGGAGAAACCGGTGCAATGGCCATCGACGGTTATCCAGAAACATTCTGGCACACAGCCTACAATGATGAAACACACCCGCATTATATCATACTAAGACTGGATTCAACTTTCGCTCTGAGCGGTTTGTCTTACCTTCCCCGGCAGAACGGCCAAAATGGCAGAATCGCTGAGTTTGGCATTGAGGTAAGTCTGGATGGTGAAGAGTGGGAAAGGCGCGCTTCAGGTGAATGGCCCAACGGCACTGAAATTCAGGTGGTCAGCTTCACCGATGTTTCCAAGGCACGGTATGTAAGGCTTACAGCCTATTCAGAAGTAAACGGCGGAGCCTGGGCTTCGGTAGCCGGGCTGGAGCTTTTCCATGATGCTCTTTTTGGTGATGATGTCTCAGCTCAGTTGGATGGTTTATCGGGTTCGAAAAGGGGCCAAAGCACCTTTTCTGCTAGTGGTGTGATACACATTCACAACACACCCGCCAATGAAATCCGGCTCTATTCGCTCTCTGGCAGGCTCATGCTGACTCAGAAACTGAACCCTCAAAAACAGAACAGAATATGCCTGGCACAGAACGGGATAGCAAGAGGGGCTTATTTGATGCAGTTACTGGAGAACTGTACGGTGACATCTGCGAGCACAATTGTGTATTGAGAAGAGACGATTGCTTATTACTTACCTGGAAAACCGATTTTGACAGGGCTCACATCGCAATCCGATCAACTTACGGCATTACATCCAGTACAGCTGTTGTGCCGGATGACACGAACTGTTAAGACTTCGAGATTTTTTACCACAGGGGATGAAGTGCAGAGCTTGTCGGTAACGCTTCCTTTGATAATGCCGGAACTAGTGGCTCAGAAACAGGGAACGCCAAGATAACAGGAAGAATTGATGCTTTTCACCTGCAATTAAAAAAGTACATCGCACCATTAGACCGCAAAGAGTTTGAAAGATTCCTCGGTGCAAAGAGTAAAGAGCTTGCAGAACGCCTTGAAGAAGCCAAAGGTGTGATGAAGCGATTGAAAGAGCGGGAATAGGGCCATCACCCGTAAGGAAGATAAAAAGCTTATAGGTACTATCAGTCTTGGAGCAAATAAACAACACCAACGGGCTGAACCGATGACATATTCAAAGACGGATACCGGCGGTAAAAAAGGAAGAAGAATGTCTTTTTATTACTCTCTTTACCGCAATTACATCACAAAGCAGAGGAATAACTCCAAAATCCAGCCGAGGAAAGGAGACAAAATGCCCATTGATGCGCAATGGCTTCTCGCTGTCAGACCGGATATCGGTTACCAGTAGGTCCCTGAACGACAGCCAGGGGCCGAGAGTCGAGGGGTAAAATCTGTTAAAATCACATAAGTCTATTGTATCTGTAATTTCCTATTATTTACCTTATATAATGTACCCGTCATTTTCACATTATCAGTTTACGGTCGACACCTATAGCTTGTACTGCAGAAAGGTCTCTTTTTTCCAAGCCATGGTCAACGACATACTTGATTGATTCAAAAATACTGTCCCATGATACTCCAAAGCGGTCTGCAACTTGTGACCAGCTAATCAACCGTGCCCATTGTGATAAGAAAATTCTGAAAGCATTACATAACGAACTCTTGCCTTTTGCCCATGGTAAGTGCTCCACCACAACTCCATGAACATTGCAGTTTACCCGACGGGGACGGTATCGGAAAAGTATAGGTATGTTCCACATCGGGACAAACATGAAAAGCCTTTCCGGCAATCGATCATAGCCAGGTGATTTCTTGCAGCATTTGGAGCATGTGGCTTTGCTGTTTTTCCTCGGTTCTATATCAATGATGATTCTGTCTCTGCCAATGGATTGATCAATTTGTAATGACTTGTAAATAAATTCCTTGTAATGCTGAATGCGATTTAGTATTGTTTTTAAGAGCATGGTACCTTTCTCCATATTTTGGTTGTGCAAAAAATTTTACCCACAAATTATTCTGAATACCCATATTAAGAAATGTTTTAAAGATATCAAAAAAGTATTAGCAGAACGGCCAACAAATAAGAAAAGTTATAGCGAGCTCATTAGGGAAGTTAATGATTATAACTTTTTAAAAAAACAATTTAACGCACCTTCGACATTCGCCGGAAAGTTGCCCCATTTTTCAGGATAACCACTCAATGCATACAGGTAGCACAGGTATGATGACCGAAGACCAACTCGAACAACTCTGCCTACAATGGTTCCATGAAACCGGCTGGGAAACACTAAACGGTCCGAATATAAATAAAACAGATGCAGTCAGAGGAAAAGAGAACTATCAGAGCAGGATATCAAGCTATTTGTATGAAGCAAGGAATTCAATAGAATACCCAGTTCATTAAATTTGTGCAGGGAAACAAAATGTCCGACCTCATCCCAAAACACGGCGGTTACCGCAAATTGAAAAGCTTTCAGATTTCGCAGCTTGTCTACGATATCACAGTGCGTTTCGTTGACCGTTACATCGACCGGTTCAGCCGCACCAAAGATCAGATGGTTCAGGCCGCCCGAAGCGGCGTGCAGAATATTGCGGAAGGTTCTCAGGCCTCCGCTACTTCTAAGAAAATGGAGCTAAAGCTGACCCAGGTGGCGCGGGCAAGCCTTGAGGAGCTGAGATTGGACTATGAAGATTTTCTGAGACATAGGCAGCTTACAAAACTTGAGCCGCAGCACCCTGCTCTTGTGCGTTTCAAGGAGCTGCGGTGCAAAACCCTGGAAGAGGTTCAGGGGTGGGTGGCTCAGGAGAGAAAAAGGAGCACGGACGCCCAAGGACTGGAACGGACAAGCAAAACCAATGATGAAAACCGGGCGGTGGGGTACGTCAGTGCTGGGCCGTGCTCGCCCTTGTCTTCTGCCTGTCTTGCCGCCAATGCTGCGCTGTCGTTGTTAAACCTTGCCACATACCTCCTCGACCGTCAGGTCGAACGCCTGGCCAAAGACTTTGAAACAGAAGGTGGTTTTACAGAACGGCTTTACAAAATCAGAAGTGCTAAAAGAAAAGAGCTTCCTAAATGACCGAAGACCAACTCGAACAACTCTGCCTCCAATGGTTCCAGGAAACCGGCTGGGAAACAAGCTATTTGTATGAAGCAAGGATTTCAATAGAATACCCAATTCATTAAATTTGTACAGGGAAACAAAATGTCCGACCTCATCCCAAAACACGGCGGTTACCGCAAACTGAAAAGCTTTCAGATCTCGCAGCTTGTCTACGATATCACTGTGCGTTTCGTTGACCGTTACATCGACCGGTTCAGCCGCACCAAAGATCAAATGGTTCAGGCCGCCCGAAGCGGCGTGCAGAATATTGCCGAAGGCTCTCAGGCCAGCGCTACTTCTAAGAAAATGGAGCTAAAGCTGACACAGGTGGCGCGGGCAAGCCTGGAGGAGCTGAGATTGGACTATGAATATTTTCTGAGACATAGGCAGCTTACAAAACTTGAGCCGCAGCACCCTGCTCTTGTGCGTTTCAAGGAGCTGCAGTGCAAAACCCTGGAAGAGGTTCAGGGGTGGGTGGCTCAGGAGAGAAAAAGGAGCACGGACGCCCAAGGACTGGAACGGACAAGCAAAACCAATGATGAAAACCGGGCGGCGGGGCACGCCAGTGCTGGTCCGTGCTCGTCCTTGTATTCTGCTTGTCTTGCCGCAAATGCTGCACTGTCTTTGTTAAATCTAGCCACGTACCTCCTCGACCGTCAGGTCGAACGCCTCGCCAAAGACTTTGAAACAGAAGGCGGTTTTACAGAACGGCTTTACAAAATCAGAAGTGCTAAAAGAAAAGAGCTTCCTAAATGACCGAAGACCAACTCGAACAACTCTGCCTCCAATGGTTCCATGAAACCGGCTGGGAAACACTGCACGGTCCCGATATCGCCCACGATGGCGAAACACCAATGCGCAGCAGCTACAGCGATGTTTTTATCAAAGGTGAACTCGAAGCGGCATTTAACCGTATCAACCCGCACCTGCCCCACTCATGCTTCGAACAGGTATGGGTCGCACTCACCAAACCGCAGAGCCTGGACCTGACCACCAACAACCGGGCGTTCCATAGAATGCTTCTTAACGGTTTTAGCGTAGAATATAAAAAGGATGACCGACAGTTCCACGATCACGCCTTCATTATCGATTTTGACCGCCTGGACCAGAACTGCTTTCAGGCAATCAATCAGTTTACTATCACCGGCACAAAACAACCGCGCCGCCCGGATGTGGTCTGCTTTATCAATGGGATTCCTTTTGCCGTACTGGAGCTTAAAAGCCCCAAAGACGAGAATGTCGATATCTGGGATGCGTTCAATCAGATTCAAACCTATAAAGATGAGATTGCCGATCTTTTTATCTCCAATGAAGCACTTGTTATCAGTGATGGTTATACCGCTCGCGTGGGTTCTCTCACGGCAAATCAGGAATGGTTTATGCCGTGGCGAACAATCAAAAACGAGGATGATCGCCCGCTTGTAGAGTGGCAGTTGGAGACGATGGTTCGCGGCTTTTTTGCTCCGGAACTCTTTTTAGACTATATCCGTTTCTTTGTGCTCTTTGAAACCGACGGTGATACAATTATCAAGAAGATCGCCGGATACCATCAGTTCCACGCCGTTCGCGAGGCAGTACGCGCCACTGTGATAGCGGCCCGGGAGCCTGAAGATCACACTGTCGTAGAAAAGCGCGCAACCTATGGGGATGAGGTTGTTCCGGGAAGTAAAAAAGCCGGTGTTGTGTGGCATACGTAGGGATCGGGTAAAAGTATCTCCATGTGCTGTTACGCCGGTAAACTTCTTCAACAGCCTGAGATGAAAAATCCGACACTGGTGATTGTCACCGACCGTAATGATCTGGACGGCCAGCTCTACACTACCTTCTGCAATGCTCAGGAACTTCTGAAACAAACACCGGTGCAGGCTGCAGACCGCGATGAACTTCGCCGACTTCTTGCAGAGCGTGAATCGGGCGGCATCATCTTTACAACAGTTCAGAAATTCGCACTGCTCAATGATGAAACGGTACACCCACTGCTTAACAGCCGTCACAACATCGTGGTCATTTCCGACGAAGCACACCGCAGCCAATACGGACTCAGGGCCGTTCTTACCAAAGATGGAACCTACAAGTTCGGCTATGCCAAACATATGCGTGATGCTCTTAAGTACGCATCATTTATCGGCTTTACCGGTACGCCGATTTCAATGGAAGATAAAGACACCCGGTCGGTTTTTGGTGAATATGTCTCTATCTACGATATTCAGGATGCCGTTAAAGACGGAGCCACGGTTCCGATATACTTTGAATCACGACTGGCGAAGCTCAATCTCAATCAAAAAGAGATCGAACAACTCTCCGATAGGGTAGAAGAGGTTGTTGAAGATGAAGAGGATATCAGCAGCCGTGAAAGGACCAAGGGTGAGTGGAGCCGTCTTGAAAAACTGGTCGGTGCCACTCCGCGAATGAAGCAGGTAGCGGCAGATCTGGTTTCGCACTTTGAAGCGCGTAATGAGACAATGGATAGCAAGGCAATGGTTGTTGCGATGGGCCGGGAAATATGCGCTCATCTCTACAATGAAATTGTTGCACTTCGCCCCGACTGGCACGATGATGATCCTGAAAAAGGCCAGATCAAAATTGTGATGACCGGTTCTGCATCGGATAAACCACTCCTTCAGCCGCACATCTATACAAAACAGACAAAGAAGCGACTTGAGAAACGTTTCAAGGATGCAAAAGATCCGCTCAAAATAGTGATTGTCCGCGATATGTGGCTTACCGGTTTTGATGCTCCCTGCTGTAATACGATGTATGTCGATAAGCCGATGAAAGGCCATAACCTGATGCAGGCAATTGCCCGGGTAAACCGTGTTTTCAAAAATAAACCCGGGGGTCTGGTGGTCGATTATATCGGAATTGCCAATGAACTGAAACAAGCGCTTAAGACCTATACCGATGCAAAAGGTAAAGGCGCACCGACTCTTCGCGCAGAAGAGGCTTATGCTGTGTTGGCAGAGAAGATCGATGCGATCAGGGGAATGTTTGCCAAAACCACGCAGGGTGACGGTCTTGATATCAGCGGATTTGAAACGCATGCACACAAGCTTCTGGTGCCGGCGGCAAACTATATCCTTGGGCTCGATGATGGGAAAAAGCGCTTTCTCGATCTGGTCCTCGCAGCTTCAAAAGCATTTTCGCTCTGCAGCACCCTGGATGAAGCCAATGATCTCAAGAAAGAGATCGCTTTCTATGCTGCAGTGAAAGCTGCAATCGTGAAGCACGCTTCTGTAAACAGGAAACTGACTCAGGACGAAAAGGATTCGGTGCTGAAACAAATTCTCGATAACTCGGTTATTGCGGAAGGTGTGGCTGATGTATTTGCTCTCTGTGGATTGGAGAAACCGAATATCGGACTCCTTTCAGAGGAGTTCCTTGAAGATGTAAGGCGAATGCCACAGAAGAATCTGGCAGTTGAGCTTCTCGAAAAACTTTTGAAAGACGATATCAGGGCAAGGACCCGGAATAACATTGTGCAGGAGAAGAAGTTTTCCGAACGTCTTCAGGAAACTCTGCGCAAATACAATAACCGCGCAATTGAAACGGCTCAGGTGATTGAAGAGCTGATTCAGATGGCAAAGGATTTTCAGGCAGAGATGGCCCGCGAAGCTGAACTCGGGTTGAATCCTGATGAGATTGCTTTTTACGATGCACTTGCCAACAATGAAAGTGCTGTGAGAATGCTCGGTGATGAAACGCTGAAAAAGATCGCTGTGGAAATCACCGAAAAGCTAAGAAGCTCTACGACTGTTGACTGGCAGGTTCGGGACAGTGTACGTGCGAAGCTAAAAATCCTTGTGAGAAGAACACTTCAGAAATGGAAATATCCACCGGATAAAGCGTTAGAGGCAATAGATCTTGTCATGAAACAGGCAGAGAAGCTTTCTAATGAGTGGAGCAAGTGAGCAAATCAACCGGTACCAACTAAAGCCTGCACTCTGGTCCTAATCCCAACGGGATGGTCCATTTGTAACCCAGTGCTTCAGCGCTGGGCTTCGCGCGAGGAGCGCTCAGGGGAAGGAGGAGGGGCGAGGGTCGGGTGTCGAGGGTCGGGTGTCGGGTGTCGGGTGTCGGGTGTCGGGTGTGTCGGGTGTGTCGGTGTCGGTGTCGGTGTCGGTGTCGGTGTCGGTGTCGGTGTCGGTGTCGAGGTCGAGGTCGGTGTCGAGGTCGAGGTCGAGGTCGAGGTCGAGGTCGGTGTCGGTGTCGGTGTCGGTGTCGGTGTCGGTGTCGGTGTCGGTGTCGGTGTCGGTGTCGGTGTCGGTGTCGGTGTCGAGGTCGGTGTCGAGGTCGGTGTCGAGGTCGGTGTCGAGGTCGGTGTCGAGGTCGGTGTCGAGGTCGGTGTCG
>LDWW01000038.1 GCA_001045525.1 Chitinispirillum alkaliphilum
TATATAGGTGTGTATAAAAGCAGGAAAAAAAATTTTTCCTATATCAGAAGTTTACCCGCTGAGTTGAAATACCTTATTGACAAAATAATTTGCCTGATTTATTCTGTTTTAGTAAAAAAAAATTAAACCGCAACCCCAAATGCAGGAAGGTGTATTATATATGGGAGGGGGATTTCCTTTGTTTTTAGCTTTGTTAATTGTTCTTGGGGCGTTTGCTTTAGTTGGTCTCATGTTTTTAATTATCACCTATGGAGCAGGGGTTTCGGTTCGACGCTGGGAAAAGTTCACCAAAGAAAACGGTCTTGATTTTGAAAATGATATTAAGGATGTGGTTGGCCGTTATTCAAATCATATTACATTCTTCAGACGGGGAAAAACGAGATCATTTTGTGGTGCTTTAAAGAAAGATGTAAACGAAGAAACAGTATATTTTATCGATTATTATTATACCACAGGTTCTCTCCGAAACAGACATTCTCATTTTTTTACAGTTGTTCTCATTGAGGGACCCCGGTGTACCTTTCCCCATTTTTTCGCCCGCAAACAGAGATTTCTAACTGATAGCATACGTAAATTTTGGCAAGAACAAGACATATCCTATTCAGAAGATCGGGAATTTTCAAAATCACTTTTTCTTAGAGGAGCTGATGAACAGAAGACCAGAGAATTTTTTAATCAGCAACAAATCCGCTCGGTACTATCCGACTGTATTGCTACAAACAATGTCGAAATCGAAACTTGTGATGGAGCTGTTGTTTTTGCGTTTTCATCACCGAGGGGGCTTAAGCACTATTTCAAACACACCAAGACAGCGTTGCAGGTATTTGAAATGTTCAGAGTAAGAAGCGAACAGCAGGAAGTATAAACAGATTTTCTGAGCAGACAGGAATTTCTGTACGCTGATAGTTTACTGAACCATAAAATTAGGGCATGAATTATAGCCGTCAGTATCGCCTTGCTGCATAAGGCGAGGGACCTGTTATATTTAGTCACAGCGGCCAGAACCGATAAAAACTCATTCTTCCGTACCTGCCAGGCCTGGCGTGGGTTCCCTCTTCCATTTCAAAATAGACAAAGTCAATATCGTCAAGTGAGCTGAGGGAGTAAGTGACAATTGCCATATATGCAGCTGCTCCCGTAGAGCCCATCTGTTCACTAAGCTTCATGCCATCTATTACTCTCACCCGTACAGTTGAACAATCTCTGCCCACATACTCAATACCCGGATTGAACGCGGGGTCAAACTGAAGATTGAGCAGCTCAATGATCTTGTTTTTATCAGCATACCCGACCTGCTTGCTGAATACCAGAATCTCACTTCCCATAGAATCCCGTATGCTCCACAGACCAGTCTTTTGCCCATTTTCGAGCCGACTGAAATATGAATACCGATCAGAAGTGGTCCAATCCGAAAAGAGGGGATGAAAAGGTGCCAACAGAAAAAACAAGACCGGAAAAAGTGAAAATATCTTTTTGGAAACCGTACTCTTCATGTATACCTCTTATTCATTTTTAATGCCTTATCCAAAACCAACTCTCGTACGGATCAATAAATACTAAATCATTCGAAGTAGTATTTGTTTTGCTGAGTCACAATTATCTGTATAAAGAGTCAGTTTACCATTAGAATAAGCATAATCAAACCCCACTTCACCCATATATTTGCGTCTCGAATAATCCAGCTCTCAATTGTACAATATAGGAATTGATATAACAGGCAAAATGTCACCAGTTGTTAAACTACTATTGTACATAACAAACTCTAAAATGTCATACTCTGTTTGAAAAACCTTCTAAAGTCACTTATATTTAAATACATTATTTTGTCTCATTAACATTGTCAAAGAGGGCTTATCTGTGTTTATTAAGTAGCAAAAAAACAATTACTTCATAGCCAAACGTCCCAACAGGCATCATGAATGCCTTAAAGTAATTATTATCCCAAAACCAACTCTCGTTTGGATCAATAAATACTACATCGTTCGAAGTGATTTTTGTTTTGCTGAGTTCACAATTATCGGTATAAAGAATCAAATTACCATTAGAATCGGCATAATCAAACCCCACTTCACCCATATATTTGCTTCTCGAATAACCCAGATCCCATTTGTACAATAAAGGAATTGATACAACAGGCAAAATGTCACCTGTTGTTAAACTACTATTGTATATAACACTCTCTGGAATGTCATACTCTGTTGAAAAATTTTTTACATCCTTAAGTAGATTTTCTTTTGGATAAGAATCAGGATTTTCAAAAACTATCTTTCTTAATCCAAAAAGAAAAGAACTGCCACTGAGTTTGATTCCTGTGACATGATTTGCATTAAATTTTTCGTGATTCACAAAATTATAAATATTCACATTGTAAGGATAAAAATATTGATCAAAAGGTGTCACATTTGCCCTGTTAAGGACTGCAACTGCAGCATCAATAGTATCTACAAGAAACCCTACCGGGCTATAACTCTGAACACCAGTGTTGATTGTATCTACAATAAGTGAAAATATCTGTTTTTCCTCATTTTCCTTTACGATAAAAGAATCATCCCAATCAAGATATTTTTGAAATTGAGTGGCCATTTCTTTTTTTTCAAAAACACCAACTCTAACTCGATGATATCTGATGGAATTAACAGTACCTTCTGTAAGATATGCAGGTATTCCACTTTTCACTAACGAATCTACAAGCATTTGGCATTCATTTATGTTTTCACAAGCCTTAATTTGGAGGGAATATTGGGCATGTGCACCGAATGATATCATCAAAATAAAAAACCAGATACTCTTATATAGCCTATACATACCGACCTGACGATTTAGATGGTATCCAAAAATCAACTGCAAGACTGGCTGTCCGATTTTGCCCCCCCTTAATTTACTTTCAATGAAGATATAAACTTATTACTTTCCATTTTGTTGTCCCGAGAATTTTACATATACGATCAGCTTGGATTATATCACACCATCACTTCAGAAACAAAGAACAAAATTCAATGGAATATTCATCAACTGGTTTAGTCAATACAATTAATCTATTCCCAGCTAAGGATCCGAAATCTGTAGTACAAATACCATTTAGTTTGTAATTTCCAAACTGCACATTAAGAGTAATGAATCCGTTAATTTTCTTACAATCTGTATCTGATAAGAAATAGTCACAACCTATCTGATTTGAATTGACTATATTCATTTTCTCCAAATCAATATAGTGTTTGATGTTAACACGCTGAGAAAAGTCAGCATCAAACAGCTGCAAATTGCTGATAGCTTTCTCAGCTGATATACCATGATCTCGGGCAAAAGAAATAACCTCTGGAGATGAAACATCAACAACTTTTGCTGCTGGATCTGTGACCACATATTTGGGCACACCAATTTCAAAAACTGAATCTCTAAAGTTAAAACCTGTCACCCCTTCTATTTTTAGATATGATGACCTTTCACCAGAAAAAAGATAAAGATCCCCAGGAGCTCTTGAGCCCTCAAAACCAAATTTATACTTATATAAGCATATCAGATCTGCATTCCTGTAAATAATATACCCAGGCGCAAGAACATTGAATCTTATTTGGTCAGAAACAATACTGGAAACAACAGCTTGTGGTCTGACCTCTCTGTCATTGACAATCCAGGTATTCTCAACACCTAAAAAGCTACTTACAGAAATAGCATCATCTCTATTTTTAAACGCCCCAAGTCGCAACCGGTACATAGTACTACCATCCTTTTGAATTTCAGTTATCACAAAGGGAATTGATAGCTCAGAATATTTCTGTGAAAATGAATGAATTGAATCCTTCTCTGCAGATGCTTTTACCTGGATATAGTAATTACCCTGGGTTAGAGATGTCAACAGAAGCAAAAAAGTCAGAAAGCAAATTAGCTTTCGCTTAAAACTAAGAAATCCGATTTGCTTGTTCTCTTTTTGTGATAATACTTTTTGAGGGTTCATAGGGTATTCACCAATCCGAAAAATTTAAGAATAGCAATAGATCAAAACATCATTCTAAAAAACCAATCCTCCAGCCTTTAGTGGAATCGCTCAGGTGAACGGAGTATAGAGTTCAAGTTTTTTATGGGTTAGCCCTATAAAGGAAATAAGCTATAGATTAAGGGAGCCGTTCCCGTTAACCCGAATCAACAAATCAAGAACTCAACACAAAATCACAAAAGTTAATTCTTATCTCACACCACTCCCTATACTTACTCCTGCACTTAGCCTCAAAGCCCAGTTTCAGTTCGCTGTTTTCATCAACCACGTCATTATCAACAACATACAGAGCAGTCCCGACTCCGTCTTTGTAATTGCTGATTTTACGCTTAACCGTATAGGATAACTGGTAGGAAATCCGATATTTTATACAAGCAAGAACAATATACTACTGCGATCTCTCAGGAACAAGTAATTACAGTTGATTGCCATATAACTGTAGTTCATTGTTGCCTTATATCTGGCGAAAGACATTCATTTTCAAATGGCATTTTTATCGAAATTGACAGCAGTTAAGTCGTTGTTTGTATAACAAGCTTTTTTTCGTTAAGCCGATGAGCAAGCAGGAGGGCATGTTTATGGTCACAGGAAGGGTACCATTACCTACCCGGGAGGTATTTGTATCAATCAACTCTTTTATGTTTCATACTTCACTACACTCTTCCACATAAGCTATGGTTTTACACATGATCTTCCACTCTAAAGGGCTACAACATCGCTTTCCAAAATGCCTGCAGTGAGCCTGTCGAACTGTGCCCCCGTGATGCCTGCACAGAGCTCCTTGTCGAGGTGTACGATCGCATTGAATGGGTAGCGATAGCTTTAGGTGTCCGCACCTAAAGCTGCAGCGAGGGGTATGCTTTTCCCATCCATATTATCTTACATCTTCTTCTTCCCTTCCCTTCCTTTCCTTTCAAACATTTCTTCCTTTTTCTATCCTCTCCCCTTGCCTCACTTAACACGCAGGAATTTATATTTAAAATCAAGTATAGCATTTTACTTTTTCCAATCCAATCCAGACAAATAAAACCTGAACATTGCAACCATATTTTTCAGGAGGTTTGAATATGTCAGAACAGAATGCCTTTAAACAGCTTGCCCCCCGTCTTCTGAAGATGAAGTTTGACAAAGTAAGACGGCCCGATATGCCTGTTAAGGAAGCTGTACATGAGGGTTACTGCACCCTCACACTGCTTCAGAAAGATTGCGTTTCACTGACAGAGGTCGGTTATGATACAGACCTGACACTGAAAATAGAACAGGCCATAGGGGCTTTTGCAGTTGCGGAAGCAAAGCTGGTCACTCTCCTTGGCGAAAAGGAGGAAGCGGTTAAGAGGTGGCGGAAGAAGAGAACGGAAGGGTACCTGTTAAGAAAACATCTCATCGATACTCTTAAATTTGCCTGCAGAAACGACAGGGAAGCACTCTCGAAACTTAAGGAGTTCCGAAGACGTCCGTCACAGGCTGTAATGATCCTTGACCTTCACACTCTGGCAAAACTTGCCCTTGTCTTTGAAAAGAAACTCAGAAAGATCAATTACGATATGGATCAGATTGATTACTGCATTGAACTGGCCGAAAGTTTGGGGCGGCTTTATGCTGAGAGTTTCTGCGCCGATAAACCATGTCAGATGAGAGAGATCCGTAACCGTGCCTTTACTCTTCTTAAAAAACTGATAGCCGAAGCGAGGGCGTATGTTACTTATCTCTTTAAGGGTGATACAGAAAAGATGAAACTTTACAGCAGCACCTACAGGAGGCGCAAATACAGAAAAGGAAGAAAAAGAGAGCTTAAACCGACTCAGCCCAAAGAGACAGCTAAGACCAGCAAAAATTTACAGGAGAACGCAGTGCCTGTACCGGTACAGGAGCCAAATGAGAGTTTTGAGAATCCGCACTCAGAAAATCCCGGCTCACAGCCGTACAGCTCAGACGGAAGCTAAGACTGTACTTTTATGTAAAACCATTTCCCTTTACTGCCCTCAACGCATTTTCTAACAGATGCGACATCCCCCCCTATGTCTTAAAATAGAAAAAATCACCCACTTATAACCAAATCCCCTGCATAATCCACAAAGTTGCCTGCATAACTGTTCAGTTTATCTGTTCCATACCCAGAAATGTCCTGAATCTGTTCGCACTCATACCCCAAAGATACCAAACATACCATGATCATAATCTTTCAAAGTGTGCACACAACTGCTTTGCACCATGTAAATATATGTATAACAAACTGTTAACACTAAATTGTCACCCTGCGAACAGCACATTGCCACTATGAAAACAGACGAGTATAACTCTGTTAACCCGGGTCAAAATTTACGTAAACGGTGGTGAGACCGGTATAAACAGTATCAATCTCAAACTGCACTGGGGCTGTTTACAGGATAAAGAAACCATATTCGCAACCACTCAGAAGACTGTTTATCTAATGATGGGGCTACGTTTTCATGCTACTGCATACAATAGACTACTGGTTTTCCGATATGTTCTCTGCTTTCAGAAGGCTGTTTGCTTAAAGCTGCAGCAGGGGAAAGACTTTTCCCATCCAGATAATCCTGAATGAAATTATGTCTTGTATAGGATAAGAGTAAGAATATTTTGGGTGCATGCCACAGACGGCACAGGTTCTCTCTCGTCAGAGACTTTTAGGGGAGGGCCTTGCGGCTCGTCATTCTTTTTCGGTCTCTCCTCGTTTTGATTCGCTGCACGGACTCCGCACCTTAAATTGGGTGGAGAGCGGACTGATTACCACTCCCTCCAAACCACCGTACGAGCGGTTTTCCGCATACGGCGGTTTATGTCACTATTCCAGGTTACCTCCTTTCAGGTATCAAGATTATGCCCATGTCGGGCCCACCGGGATTGGTCGGAATTGTCCACCTGCAGTCCGCCCTGGCGCGCTTTTCAGCCGCATTTTTTTTAAATACGAAAAAGGCAGGAAGAGAATACACTTAAGTCAAAGCTAATGTATGAATACTACCGCCCGGGTGAAACGCGCAAGGGGCGAAGGAAGGGTGACACTTCCCAAGTGTCAATGCGATCAAAGGTCGGAGTCTTCGAAGGCATGCGCCCAGGGTATTATTTCTTTTTAATCTTATGCCCTTTCTCACTCGAAATGGCAGCTAATTCTCAACCAAAATGACCGGTCAGTTGGCAAAATGTATCTTACAACTGCAATTATTTTTCTGTCAAACAGCGAAAACGGTCACATAACAACTTACTCAAATTGCTTGCTCCCGGAGAGCTTATGTAGTATAATATCTTGCTTGTATAAATATAAAATTCTCATCATCATAAAATATTTCTGTTTACACCAAGTATTTGACTTATAAACTTTCATTTAACCGCTTACCCAAGCAAGGAGATAGAATGACAGGCAAATGTCATTTGCTACTCGCAGTCGTTGGTGTTTTACTTGTAAACTCCTGTTCCTCACCTACTCAATCTCACAAAAAGGATCTCCCAGATTTTAAGATTCAATCACTTACCTCCCCGGAGAATGAAATTTCATTTCTGATCATTACAGATCAGGAATGCCTCGCTGCAGCCCAGGAATACGCAAATTACCGTCACAAAAGTTCCGGCAAACCGGTTGGTGTCTGTACCTATGATGAAGTAAACGAACTGTTCAGCGACCCTGTTTCTCCCGTCCGCAAAATGCTCTCTTACGCATCAGAGTCATGGAGTATTGCGCCCCGGCATGTATTTCTGATTGGGTTATTTGACAAAATTCACTCACCAACTGCGTATGACATGGATTCCTTTATAGCAGATTTTAATGGTGATTATACATTAGATGTCGCTCTGGGACGTTTGCCGACAACATCTGACGATACAGTCAGATTGTATCTCCAAAAAGTAAAAGATTTCGAATCTCGATTCAAAGGCCGATATCTATTTGTAGCAGACGACTCCTGTGTATTGGGTAAAAGTGATATTGAATTTTTTGATTTTGAAAACCGCATAAGAAAAATGATTTCAAAATACGAAACATCATACATTGATACTTTTTACCTGTCGAAATATACACATTTGTGCGACACTAGTGAACTCGGTTTGGCACGAAAAGAACTGCTCATGTCTCTCAACTCAGAACCATCTATCGTGACGTTTTTCGGCCACCATAACTCACAGACAATATTTGATGAAGACATGCTTGAATCTGCCACATTTAATCAGCTAAGTGTTCCAAACCTGTATATCTCCGGTATGCTTCTTGATAACTTCGAGACGCCCTCGCTGGCAAGAGACCTTCTGTTTAGGAGTGAAAACGGAGCAGTAGCTATACTACCTTTTACTCAAGAAACAAATGTGACTCGGTGGGAATTTGCATTAAACAGAATACTTGCTCAATATATAATAGAAAACGATAAGACAATAGGTCTTTTAATGCAAAATTCGATCGGCCGCTCAAATCATAGGCACCAGCTACAACTAACACTGCTGGGTGATCCAGCCATAAAACTTTGAGCAGAGCCGTTCTGGTTAGAGACAATCTTAAATAAAACGGGGATTTACAGATTATTACGGTAAAGGTTTCTTATTTCAACTGTATGGCTCGATTGCTAAAACCTTCTGCAGGAGATGTTATACATAAGTGCAGTGTTGGGTAAGAATCACCAAATCTGGCCTTTAAACGCCATTTGGGGCAAAAAAAAAGGTCTCAATTTCTTGAAGACCTCTTTTAAATTGGCTGGTCAGTCCCGATTCTCGGGAGAACCCCCGACCCAGTGGTTAATCCCGATTCCATCGGGACTCTGCCGACTGAGCTACTATTAAATCATCTATTTTTTTCCGACTTTTCCATGATTTAATAGTTTTCTCTCTTTGCATGGCTAAAGATCTGCTGGCAAAGCCCTCTTCAGTATAAACGATTTTCCATGGACCATTTTTTCTGGTGAACTTTCCATTGGTCTTTTCTGATGAGTTATGGTTTTGAAGACGGGCTGGTAAATTGACAGTGTGGCCGATGTAATACTTGTGGGCGGTCTCGCTGTAGAGGATGTAGACAGTGTACATTGATCCTCCAAGGTTTTTTAAAAAAAAAGCCCTGGTCTGGTTAGGGACCAAGGCTTTAAAGATGGCTGGTCAGTCCCGATTCTCGGGAGAACCCCCGACCCAGGGTTAATCCCGATTCCATCGGGACTCTGCCGACTGAGCTACTATAAAATCATCTATTTTTTTCCGACTTTTCCATGATTTAATAGTTTTCTCTCTTTGCATGGCTAAAGATCTGCTGGCAAAGCCCTCTTCAGTATAAACGATTTTCCAGGGACCATTTTTTCTGGTGAACTTTCCATTGGTCTTTTCTGAAGAGTTATGGTTTTGAAGACGGGCTGGTAAATTGACAGTGTGGCCGATGTAATACTTGTGGGCGGTCTCGCTGTAGAGGATGTAGACAGTGTACATTGATCCTCCAAGGTTTTTAAAAAAAAAGCCCTGGTCTGGTTAGGGACCAAGGCTTTAAAGATGGCTGGTCAGGAGGGACTTGAACCCCCGACCCAGTGGTTAACAGCCACTTGCTCTGCCGACTGAGCTACTGACCATCAAAATCTTTTTTATATTTACTTCTCAGTGGTTAATCCCGATTACGTCGGGACCGACTGAGCTACTGACCAATATATTTTTAAACCTTACTTCTTAACTGCAGAACAAAAATGTCCAAGCGGTGAATAATATACATATTCAGAAAGGTAGTGTCAAATCAATTTTCCTTTTTTTCTGAAAACCTGCTATTTTTTTACTGTTCCCATCACCTCAGCCCCAAAAACTCTGCATTTCTCAAGATTTTCCTCATCAGGGTTCCACATACATCTCAACCCCTCATTACTGGCAAGTGTGAAACCGGATTTTTCCAGCATTTTGGTTATTTTTGCCACCGATTCACCACTCCACCCGTAACAACCAAATGCAGCGGCTTTTTTGTTTTTGAATTTCAGTCCCTCAATCTCCTCCAAGGCTCCTGCAATTGCACTTGTAGTACCTCTGTTAACAGTCGGTGAACCAACCAGCAACAGTTTAGATTTGAAGATCTCGGTCATTATGTCGTTTTTATCAGACTTAGCTATATTGTAAGATTTGATATTAACGGAACTATCCTGAGATTTGACCCCTTCGATAATTTTCTCAGCCATTCGTTTTGTACCGTCCCACATCGAATCATACATTACTGTGACCTGATTTTCCTGATATCCTTTGGACCATGATTGATATTTTTCCACAATCTGCATCGGATTATCCCGCCAGATAATTCCATGACTTGTTGCAATAATGTCTATAGGCAGATTAAGAGAGAGTACCTCATTTATCTTCTTATCCACCAGAGGGCTGAAGGGCCCAAGGATATTTGCATAATATTTTATTGCCTCGTAATAGAGTTCAGACTGATCAACCAGGTCATTGAACAGATGCTCACTGGCGTAATGCTGCCCAAAGGCATCATTGCTGAAAAGGATGTTATCTTCGGTTAAGTAACAGGCCATACTGTCAGGCCAGTGAAGTAGCTTCATCTCTATGAAATGGAGCTTTTTACCGTTACCGACATCAAGTGTGTCTCCTGTTTTGACCGTGTGGAAATTCCAATCCTGATGGTAATGTCCTTTTAGTGACCTGACCCCGTTTTCTGTGCAGTAAATTGGCGTATCGGGTATATGTCTCATCAGCTCAGGAAGAGAACCGCTGTGATCAATCTCTCCATGATTTGCCACAATGTAATCTATCTTTTCCAAATCAATCTCTTTTTTGAGATTTTCCACAAACTCCTCTGCATACGGTTTCCATACGGTGTCAACAAGTACGTTTTTTTCCTCTTTTATCAGGTAGGAATTATATGACGAGCCTCGCTGAGTGGATAACTCATTACCATGGAATTTTCTTAGTTCCCAGTCAATTTTCCCAACCCAATCCACATTATTTTTAATTTTCACATTCATATTGTTCCATCTCCTCTGGTGCATAAACTTAAACGATACTATTCAAAACGTTGGAAACCGCTTTTGAGGATCACAACTCCCCATAATACACAGCCATAGGAAAGCTCTTCAAAAGCTCTCCGATCATCACACCCCCATCAACCCGCACAGCCTCCCTTGTAAAAAGATCGGTTAAAGAGACATCGTTCATAGTTGCCGGTAATTCAAGAGAGGTATCCTGCCATATTTCAAGGCCAACAGGACAGCTGTTCATTTCCACCATTTTAGTGGTAAACCGAGGCACAATCACAAGCATACATTTGCGCTCAGATCTCCTTAAATAGGCAACCACATTGTGCGCAAATTTCCCCTTTGCTTTCACTGGCTCATATCCGGCGTCCTGAAACAGTGAAACCTCTTTTCTTCGCATATCCAGACACCTGTGGGTCACAAAGATTTTCACCCGTCCATCAGCCGGGGAAGTGATAAGGCCAGCTGGATTGACATCCCTGTTTATAAGACTGTCAAGATCACTCTTGTTTACTGTGTAATCAACGGGCCTCCGGTTGTCAGGATCAACAAGACTGAAATTCCACTTTTCCGTTCCCTGGTAAATGTCGGGCACACCAGGCAGTGTCAGTTTCATTGTCAGCTGCGCAAGTGAATTAAGAATACCAAACCATGATATTTCCTCCGCAAAAGCGCTGAAATCCTCGAAGAATTCGGGGCTTCTTGATTTGTCAACACAACAATCGACAAAGTCCAGCACCGCTCTTTCATACTCTTCATCCGGTTTGATCCATGCAGTATAGACCTTGGCTTCCCGCACCGCCTTAATCATATAATCTTTTATACGATTGATATAGTTATCATCTATCTCACCGCTGAAAGGGAATGTTCCAACCAACGTCTGATACAAAAGATATTCATCATTTGGATTGGGATATCTGATCGTTCTTTTCTTTCTTATAGTATGAACCGCATTTAACTTTCTCCACAAGTTTACCCTTCTCGCCCACTCAGCAGGAATTTCACTTAATACCTGAAGGCGTGCGCGGGTATCTTCCCCGCGTTTGGTGTCGTGGGTATCGGTTGCATTCATTGCCAGTGGATAGGCTGCATTGCGTTTAGCTATAAAACTGTTGAAATCCTTGAGCGACATACCAAAATCGGTAGGCCACCCGCCGACCTCATTGAGAGCCATATGTCTGTTGTAGACGTAAAAAAGAGTATCCTCAAAACCCTTTGCCATTAAGGGCCCGGTAAACTGCTGAAACCTCATCACTGCACTTTTCCACACATCATCAAACTCAGTGTGCCGTATCTCATCCCCCTGCATCATAAGAAACCGTTCGATAAAATCATACTCAACACTAAGACCGGCCATGACAGCTCGGGACTGCTTAAGTGTCTTTACTATGTATCTTACATCATCTGGAGAAATTGATTCGGTACTGATATAGGTGCGATAGACCGGGAAATGGGTAAGCACCTCCACCAATGCTCTTCGAAGTCCGTATAGAGTAATATCCCTGCCCATCAGGTCTACTCCAGCCACCCTCATGATCAGCTGAGCGAGATTGTCTATATCTCCCGCCATGTGTTTACCAATAATAAGCCGTTTCTTCTCGTGCTGAAGGACTTCGGGATCCACCTTACCGCCAATGATTTTTGAGTAGAGAGTGTTAAAGCGGTTTTCCGATTTTCTGTCACAGAAAATATAGCTCAGATGGTTCATGAAATCGTAACCGGTTGTACCCTGAACCGGCCAGCTGAGAGGGAGGCGTTCCTTTTTCTCGAGAATTTTTTCGACCACAAGATAAATTCCCGGAACACGCTCGGTGAGCCTTTTAAGGTAGCTTTCCGGATCAAAAAGACCGTCAATATGATCGATGCGCAGTCCTGAAATAAGCCCTCTGTCTATGAGATCGAGAACAAAGGAGTGTGTCTCTTCAAATACATGCTGATGCTCCACGCGTATGCAGATAAGATCACTGACGGTGAAAAAACGTCTGTAGTTAAGCTCTTCGGACGCAACTTTCCAGAACGCCAGACGAAAATTCTGTAACGCCATAAGATCATCAAACCTGATATTTGATTCAGGCGTACCGGTGTCAAACTGGGCGATTCGCGCAGTTATATGATCTGCAATCAGAGTGTTATTCTCATGAAGCTGACGGAGAACCGACTTTGCCATCCCACACTGAGAAAACCTCTCGAGTTTATCCTGCACTTCAGGAAGATTCTTTAAGGCATGAAGACATCCGCAGAAACTTGTATACTCTTCGTTTCCAAGCCCCAGAGATTCCTGCAGGTGCTCCAGATCCCCCCCGAGTACATTCCAGTAGGATTCAGGTGACAGTGGATAGCGGTGATCATAATATGCAACCCACAGGTGCCCGTTTTCAAATACCACTTTCAGTTCCCCGTCCACAACACACTGTCCGAATGGTTTGCCCAGAAATGGTGCGAGCAGCCTTCCTCTGAGACTGTCATGCTGATGATCCCAGGTGATATCAAAGAAGTCGCTATATTGTGAGGCTTCACCGTGTTCGAGAACATCGACAAGGAAAGGATTCTCATAGGAATACGCCATGTGATTTGGAACGATATCCTGAATCCATCCCATTTGGCGGTTTGCTACCTCCATGAGCAGCTTTTCAAATTCCATCTTTGTGCCAAGCTCAGGATTCACCTCTCTTGGGTCACAAACATTGTACCCATGCATGCTTCCTGAGCAGGCACGGGTTACAGGCGAAGCATAAATGTGAGTTATACCAAGCTGCTGAAGATAGGGCAGAATCTCTAAAGCCTGTTTGAAACCAAAGTCGGGCGTAAACTGAATTCGATATGTTGCTCCGGGTATATGCTTTTTTTCCATATATATTTTTTACCTCAAATTTCTCATGTTATATAAACAGCACTTTGAAAAGGTGCCATCCTGATCCGCGCCCCTTCGCTGCTGATATGCTCAGGAAGCGGAGCGGGTGTATCACTCCATTCTCCCGATGCCGAGTCGAAGCGTTTTTTCAGAGACTGGTCAGGGTTGTAATCTATTTCATAATTTTCGTTTCCATAATTGAAAAAACAGAGTGCGTTGCCTTCATTGTGCTTATAATATAATGAAATGCAGGGTGTCCCTTCATGGAGAGTGACTTCTAACCTGTTCCGGGAACAAGTTCCCAGGGCTTTAACAGATTTACGCAGCCCTATGAGGGTTCTATAATAATTATACATTCTGATGCCTGCTTTATGTTCGAGCCGCTCCCATTTTATTTTTGATTTTTCGAATGTATCGGTTGCGAACGGGTCGAGTGGGTCACCTGCAGAGTGGAACTCCGCAAACTCTCTTTTACGCCCCTCACGAACCGCCTGTTTAAGGGAATCATCTGTATGATCGGCAAAGTAGAGGAAAGGATTTTCCTCTGCAATCTCCTCGCCCATAAACAATAAAGGGATATAGGGTGAGAGGATAACAGATGAGGCAGCGACCTTGGCCCGCTCAAAATCGGTTAAGGTTATAAGCCTCTCCCCAAGCATTCTGTTACCTATCTGGTCATGATTCTGTGAGCACACAACGAAATATTTCGTATCGAACCCGGACACATCATTGCCATGGGTTCTTTTGCGTTCAAATGAATAATCCCCTGCATAGCAGAAGCTGTTCTTGTAGGCACGATACAGATGCTCCGCTGTACCAAAATCCATATAGTAACCGCGGGATTCACCTGTAAGGATTGTGTGAAGTGCGTGGTGGAAATCATCACTCCACTGACAATGAATACCAAATCCGCCTTCACCCTCCCTGCGACGAATCACCCGTGAATCATTCAAATCACTCTCGGCAATCAGATATCTTGGTGACTCGGCCCCTGTAAAAGTTTCATCAACAGCCTTAGCCAGCCTTGAAAGAAACGGTTTTGCACCCATGTCAAAAATGGCATGAACTGCGTCGAGCCGCAAGGCATCGATTTTGTATTCACCCAGCCAGTGGAGAGCATTGGCGATAAAGTAATCACAGACCGGATCACTGTAGGAGTCATCAAAATTGAGACTCTCTCCCCAGGGTGTTCTGTATTTATCGGTAAAATATGGTCCGAAATCCCTCAGATAGTTACCCTCAGGACCGAGATGATTGTAAACCACATCCAGAATAACAGAAAGGTTTCTCTCATGGCAGGCGTCAACAAACCCCTTCAACTCATCAGGCCCGCCATAGGAGTTTTGAACAGCAAACGGATACACACCATCATACCCCCAGTTTCTCTCTCCGGGGAACTGCGCCACAGGCATTATTTCAACGGCGGTGATACCAAGCTCAACCAAATGATCGAGACGCTCTACAGCAGAGAGAAAAGTTCCTCCCGGGGTAAAGGTTCCGGGGTGCATTTCATAAATGATGTAATCATCCAAAGCAGTTTGTGATTTGCGTTTGCCGGACCAGCTGAAACGGCTGTGATCTATCACCATAGAGGGGCCATGAACCCCCAGGGGCTGAAAATGACTTGCCGGATCGGGCCGCTCCAGAGAATCATCGATTAAATACAGATACTGCGTACCATGCCCTACCCCCTCTACCACGGCACTCCAGTACCCGAATTTATCTTTTTGCATGGGTAGAGTTTTCTCCACCGGCTCTATGATTCGTAATTTCACACTGTCTTTTAAAGGTGCCCATACACTGAACAAGCATTTGTCGTCTTTTATCCGGGAACCAACTTCAATCATAAGATCCTCCTTGAAGGTGAAGATAAGAGTACAAGAGAACGGGCCTTAAGTTCGTAGATACTTCTGCTTTTATATTTTTCACTGCATCCGGCAACACCTGGCAGATCGGTATCTACCATACACTGCCACACTCTTGAAGGTGCCCTGGGCAGAACAAAATCCACAGGTTCCCAATGGGCATTCATCAGAATCAAAAATGAGTCATCAACAATAGGATGCCCCTTATGGTCGATATCGGGAATTGCATCCCCGACAAGCAGTACCCCCAGAGACCTTGCAAACGACTGCTTCCACTCCCTTACTTTCAGTTCCTTGCCATCGGGTTTTATCCAATGTATATCCTTAACCCCCCTGCCGGTGAGTTTTCTTCCCTGGAAAAAACTTCTCCGCCTGAATACCGGATGTTCCTTCCTGAGGTGGCTGAAGAATCGTACAAACTCCAGAATTTCCCGCCCCTCTTCATCCAATTCCCAGTTAATCCAGGAGAGGTGATTATCCTGACAGTAGGTGTTGTTGTTGCCCTTTTTGCTTCTGCCGAATTCATCTCCCCCCAGCATCATCGGAGTGCCCTGAGAGAGAAACAGTGTTGCAAGAAGATTTTTCATTTGCTTGATTCTTAATCTTCTTATTTTTTTGTCATCGGAATGCCCCTCTACCCCGCAGTTCCAGGAATCGTTATCATTTGCACCATCCCGGTTTTCCTCTTTGTTTGCCTGATTGTGTTTATCATTGTAGGAGACCAGATCCCTGAGCGTGAATCCGTCATGACAGGTGATAAAGTTTATACTCGCCTGAGGGTTACGGTTAGAATACTTATAAAGATCGCTTGAGCCGGTGAGTCGGAACGCCAGCTCTGAGAGCTGCCCTTCATCACCCTTCCAGTACCGACGCATGGTGTCGCGGTATTTGCCATTCCATTCGGTCCAGAGGTCAGGGAAATTTCCAACCTGGTAACCACCGGGTCCCAGATCCCACGGTTCAGCAATCAGTTTAACCTGTGAAAGCACAGGGTCCTGACATATGATATCAAAAAAAGTGGAGAGCCGGTCTACCTCATAGAACTCCCGCGCAAGAGCGGAGGCAAGATCAAACCTGAATCCATCCACATGCATCTCTGTTACCCAATACCTCAGACTATCCATTATAAATTGTAAAACTCTGGGATGACTCGTATTGAAACAGCCCCCACAGCCGGAGTAGTCCATGTAGAACCTTTTGTTTTCCGGACTGAGGCTATAGTATGAGGCATTGTCGATCCCCTTGAAACTGAGAGTGGGTCCGAAGTGATCTTTTTCAGCTGTATGGTTATACACCACATCGAGGATCACTTCTATCCCCGCCTTGTGCAAAGTTTTAACCATCTGCTTGAATTCATTCACCTGCTCACCTTCACAACACCGGGAAGCATACCGAAAATCAGGAGCAAAAAACCCGATTGTGTTGTATCCCCAGTAGTTATCAAGTCCTTTCTCCACCAGAATTCTGTCATTTACATGCTGCTGGACAGGCAAAAGCTCCACAGCGGTCACGCCAAGAGAGATAAGATGTTCTATAACCGGCTCACTGGCCAGGCCAAGGTATGTGCCTCTGAGGTTTTCCGGTATATCTGGATGCTCTTTTGTCATCCCCTTGACATGAGTCTCATAGATCACTGTTCGGTTCCATGGAATCTGGGGGTTAGTATCCTCTTCCCAGTCAAAAGATCCATCTATCACTACTGATTTTGGGATAAAAGGAGCAGAATCCCTCTCATCGGGGATGAGATCCTCCTGTGATTCACCGATTTTATATCCAAAGAGAGAATCATCCCATGACACATCCCCGGTAATAGCCCTTGCATAAGGATCAATCAGCGCTTTGGACGAATTGAACCGATGTCCTGCCGAAGGATCATATGGCCCATACACCCTGTAGGCATAGAGCTGTCCGGGAACGACTCCCGGAAGATAGCAGTGCCAGGTGGATGCGCTCTTTTCAGGAAAGCGGACCGTTCTAACCGGCTCTGTAGCATCAATTGAATCAAATAACAGTAACTCTACATATTCTGCATGCTCTGAAAAAAGAGAAAAATTTGTTCCTGTGCCATCCCAAATCGCTCCCCGGGGATAAGGTTTACCGGGCCAGATTTCATCTGCGTTCATGTTCTCCCTCATCTCACTGTGAATGATTTTCTGAGTTTGCGCCATTGCATCATCATGCTTGCCTGCTCCCTTTTTGGAAAAAAGGTTCAACATTTTTGAGACTGCCGGGACAAAACCACTGGTGTTGTTTTCACAAGAGCCTCTGGTACGTTTTCTGAAAACTCCCATATACTACCGGTCTTTCGTTTCGCTGTAATTGGGTAATGTGATTAACAAGTATTCAAGAACTGGTAAAAGCAGATTTTCAAATCAAGGAATCGATACACCCGCCATCTACCCTGAACGGAGTATCTACATTAAATTTTTTTGGGAAGAAAATGTGCTTTAAACCTATCAGATCGCGCAATCACTGCAATTCAGTGCTTGCGCGAATAATCCTGAGGAACATTCAGATCTTACAAAAAGCAAGCAGTGAGCGCCACTTATGTACCGTCCCGTTCACTGCAGTTCCTTATGCAAAATATATATATCATCATGGTTAAGGGTAATTGAATTTCCATCCCCCTCCAACAGAAAAAGCCTGTTCTCCCCTATCAGGAAACTTATTCCCAGAGGATCCCCTTTATGGTTGTACAGGCTTATTTTGCCACCATTATCACTCCAGAGGAAATTTCCTCTCCAACTCTTTGTGTTCCCCAAACAAGAACGCTGCAAATCAAAGGTCAGATCCTGGCGCAAACGTATCAGTGCTTTAACCCCTTCATCACATTGTTCACCAGGGAGACCACCCCTATACACCCCGGCCCAATCCAGAGCGTTTCTGCTATTATGGTACGAGCCGTATAGGTTGTAATCTCCAGTTTTGCCCTGACAGTTTATTGCAAGCAGGACAAAGGGAAACAAAGCAAAGACAGACAGAATAGATTTCATCCAGTACCCTTATCAACAGTTTAAATCACTCACTATTACGAATAGCTGTGTTCCTTATTCCCAACCATTTCTGATACAGGCTCATTTTGTTGCGGATTGCTTTTTACTTTCCCCTTTTTACCCAGTTTCAACCCGAGAAGAAGCCAGAAAACCATAATCACAGAGGTAATAATAAGCATTGGATACAGTCCAAAAGTGAAAACCAGAGGTGCCGATACAGCTGTAAAGAGTCCACCTCCAACCAGCGGTTCAAACAGAAGCTGTTTGTAGCCAAAAGACTCAAATGCGGGAGTATCGTTATTTGGATCTACAATTCGCATTAACAGCAGTCCTGTGGCAGTCACTCCAAGTGACTGACCGAAATCCCCTATTGCACGTTCAAACCAATGGGAGCGCATCATTTTCGGTGCGATAAACATAAAAGCAGCAACAGTCCAGGCTATACCGGCAAGGACCAGAATAAGCAGGGGAAGCCACGCTTGTGCAATGGCACTTATTGCCAGACTGGCCAAAGCAGAGACAATTAGCAGATCGAGTGCAGAACCCTGTATCCTCATAACCATCACCCTGTCAAGCCCTCCCTTGAAAAATACGTGGTGAAGTTTTTCTACGATTATGCCCCCAATCATCGCTATGGGAAAAAGTGGCACATGACCCAGAAGAACCGGGGCTCCCAGAGGGATCAGGAACTGCTTTTCGAGCCACGTAAGAGCTCCCAGGATCAGCGCTCCGATCCCAATTGCGGCACCGATATAGGCAAGGTGAAAAGTAAGAGGTTCGATTGATTCAATTTGCACCACTTTTGGCGCAGGCTCATCGGCCTGTCCCCTGTTGATCAGATCGTTTTCCACACTCTCGTGTGCCTCCTGTGCCTGGACTATATCCGCAGCAGTCTGCTCGCTGCTGTTCAGTATAGTAGTATGCTTTCTTTTAACACCCCAGTTCACCAGTATAATACCGGTTACAATACCCAGAACAACCCCTAAAGTAGCCACTCCCAGCGCAAGATCCTGCCCCTGTGGCCATCCCAGTTCTGCAAAAGTCTCTCCCAACCCAGCAGCGGTTCCATGTCCGCCGATAAAACCGATTTCAATAAGTGTGCCAAACATAGGCTCTACAGCAAAAAACGGGATCAAAACTAATGCTGTGATCCCAAGACCAACCACATACTGCCCCCAGGCAACCGTATGACTGAAAGCGACCTGGGGTCCAGCTTTCTGCCAAATCTGAGAAATTTTCGGCAGGCTTTTTCCCAAAAACAGTGCCGCAAATACAATATTTATCATAAAACCGGGAATAGATCCCCAAATACCCAGAGCCTCCTCTGAGAAGACCTCTATACCGCTAAGTGCCCCAAACACTTCGGGACCGAAAAGTAAAAGCAGCAAACCGCCCAGAATAGAACTGGGAATAAACAGTTTTTTGAAAAACGGGAACGCTTTTCGCAGAAGTTTCCCTGCAATCAAAGCCACTCCAAGCCAGGAAAATGCAATCAGAAGATCCATAGAGATTTCTCCTATATTAAGAAGTTAAAGTGTAGGTTCGTTTTGTATTGTCAAAATATAAAAAAACCGAAACCAAGCTCAAAACAATTCCTAAAACCATATTGTGTAAGCGCGTCAGTACATACAATAGATATTATTTCTTGGGGGTTTAGAGAAGAAAGAAAAGGGCCGATTCAGGCGTAAACTCAGACCTTTTGCGGCTCACGACCAGTGTAGTAACGTAGCCTAACCGGCAAGCCAGGAATATTTTTCGTGATTGAGAGTGTATCCATAATCACCTGAGATTAATGTGACAAAACCGATCCCTTAAGTTAACACAGTTGCATTTCAGAATCCGCCGCATATTTTTCTCTCAACCCTTTCACCTGTTGATTTCAGATACGAATTTTTCAAATCTTTCCTGAATATCACCACTGAAATTTTCTTCTGAAAGGCGGGTTTTCATAACTGCATCACTGTTATCTCTTTTCTCCTCCGGCAGAACAAGAGTGACAGAGAAAAGCTCTGAGTGACCCAGTTTGCCCCCCATCAGATTCTCCACTTTTCTGAAAACAGCACCGTAACCAAATTTACTCTCCTTTTCAGATTCACTCGTCCCACTACAAGTAACGAAGTGGAGCTTTTTGATTTTATCTCTGTTTTTATTCAGGAAATCACTTATTGGTGAGATGAGCTGACCCATCCATATTGGTCCACATAAAACGATTCGGTCATAGACGTTGACATCTATTTGTTGCTTTCTGATTCCGGCACTTTTTTTAACGACCGTGAAAAGAATTAAAAGAGGAAGCATATTGAGTCTTGGCCTGATAGGCAAAAGATCTCCCTGCAGAGCACTTGAGATTTTTTCGGCGAGAAATTTGTTGTTGCCTGTTTTGGAATAGTAAACAACCAGAGTTTTCACCTTTTTATCCTTTCTTCATTTGCAAACTGAACAAGCCAAATCAATTTACACTGGGCATTTAGTTCATTTTATGCACCGCAAACAGCAACCTACCAACTACGAAACCCTGGAAGTTGTAAGTTGGCACCGTCAATCTTTGACACCAGTTTCTGACATTGAATTAAACATAAGAGAAAGAAGTGCTCCCAGGCCGCTATATTTACCTTCAAGGATGTTGCGTACCAAACCATTTTCGGGCCACACTGAAGGGTCAAGAATAATTGCTTTCGCCTCGTCTGTATCCATTCCCCTGTGGATCATGGCAAAAACATGAGGTTGAGGTAAAAGGTCTCTGAGGTCTCCCTCAAAAGCAAAATATTCACTTATATCAAACTCAAAGCTCTCTTCAATTCCAAAGATAACTAATTTCCTCTCACCTGTGAGCAGCCTGACAAACTCCTGGCTTATACAAGTAAAGGAGTTAACTCTTTCCAGACCCACCAACTCAAAGAGGTCAGAGATACCATTGAAATTTTCTTCAGTACTAATCATTGGAGGAATCAGATAATCTTTCTTTGTTTCTGTTCTTTCCTCTGTCATTTGAATTCCCATTGCAAGAGATTCTATAGACTTTATAATTTGATCCCGAATATCCGCTGGGGAAGCGCTTCCTTCTCTTCGTCTTAAAAAGGTATTTTCAGAACTAAGTGTATAAAGAAAAGCTTCGAAAAGTTCATCTTGTTCTGATTCTTCTGTAATTGCCTGAAGATTCAGAGTATACAAACCGTTTTCGGAATACAGCTGCAGATCATACATCAGCATTGCATCTGCAAATGCGCGATGCGAAATCACAATACTTTGAAGAAACAGAAGTTCTGCTTTTCCGATATATTTTTCCACTCCTGCTGCGCTCACTAGAAATGCTTTGTCAAACAAACCTATTGCTTTTTCGGCATATTCCTCAGCAAGAGCCAGATTGTCCGACATCTGCAAAAAAGCATTGGGGTAAATTCCTTCCAGACTAACCGATGAGATTTTCTCCCTGTTACTTTTTTCACTATTATCACCATCTATAATACCTTGCAGTTCCATGAATGCAAATGTTTCAAGCAGAAGAAATAGTGCAAATCCCATATTAGCTCCAAAATCATCAGGATTAGCACTCAATTCTGATTCAAACTGTTTCCTCAGATCCAATGATTTTTTTGCAATAGAATCGAACCCACCCTCAAGGGAATCGATAGATATAAACATTTCTATCATTTTGCTTATTGCCGGCTGAGATCCTTTTGAAAAGATTGCTGCTTCTACTGAGGAGTTTTTCACATCACCAACATTTGCATTTACATGCCCAACAAACAGATTACTGAAACATAAAGCAATCAACATCAAAAAGATACATTTTCTACGCATTTATTCTGCTCCTGGTTTTATTACTAAAAAAATCGGTATCCATTTATACATGGGGATATTTCTTTAAGATAGGAATTTACCTATCAGGCTTCATCAAAATAGGCGCTTACTCTGACCAAAAGCAAGAGTTTTGTATACATATTTTCAGGAATACGCCCGATTCTACAATCCAGTTCCCGTTTTCAATTTTTTATGTATAAAAGGCCATTCTGGCTCAAGTATGGAAAGTTAGGAAAAGGAGTTTTGGTACACGAGGCTCATGACAACAATCAAAAACTAAGGAATAGAAATATTCCGGGCGCCTGCCGCTGACAGTTCTACCAGGCTCACTGTAAACTTACCGGTTCTCCCTCGCCAGGGACTTCGGGATTTCCAGGGGGCGTCCTCCGAGCGCTATCACGGAACACTCCCTTCGACTGCCATCAGAAAACTCTCCAGACTCTCGTACACAAAGAGCAATCCCCTCCCCGGCCGTTGAGCGCAGCCGAAACGCCGGTCCCCTTCATCTTCTCAAACTGTAAGTAACATGGAGCTCAAGTGAACGGGTAATTATCAGATTTACATTGTTTGGGGAAAAATTTCGCATCATTATACCTTTTGAAGAATCCCAATCTCCGAATAAATATTCTGCGAAAAGCAGCGTATCACGGCACGTAAACTTTGTAGTATCGGACTGCACCTTAATTACGCTCCCAGTTCTGGTCCCCAGTATTGAACTAATGGAATCTGCAGCGCGCCTTGCATTACGGGCAGCTTCCCTGTACAGATTAATATTGAGATCACCACATTCGGAATAGGAGAATGAAATGGAGTGGATTTTCATTCCTTCATGTTCGAGGAGATCATGCTTTATCATGCTAATGATAGTATGATCACTAATCTTGAGTGCACCGTTTATCTTCTGTGTTCCTTTGTAACGATATCTGGTCTCCGGAGTATCGGAGATAGGTAATCGTTGCATTTCTACCGGATTTGTGGATATTGAACCGGATTTTACACCATGTTTTTTCAGAATATCGAGAGCAATCCTTGCTTTTCGGTTTAAATCATCCAATGCGGCTGAATCTGATGTATAGTACTCTGATTCAATCGATACCAAAAGTTCTATACTCGTGGGGTATACATTTGCAGAAGCATATCCTCTGACAGTCAGAGTTCCATCCCTGCCTGGACCATTGCAGGCAAGAATTAAAAAGCAACAAAAAACGATTATTGATTTTGTCATAATTTCCCTCTGTACTTTCTACAAATAAAGCAAAGAGCAGTCCATCAGAAGATTATACGGGCTCTATTGAAGATAAATCCGGATATGATTTGCATTGTTTCGAAAGATCATTTCAATTTGACAGTTCTGGATGAAATAGTATGCTGATGATGGACATAACAAGCTTTCTATGTGGCACTGCTGTTGCGATACATACATATTACAGAAACCGGCTTGATTACAACTATAAGATAAAGATCTTCAAAGAAACCCATGAAAAATGGGTCATTAGGAGTAATTATGCAGAACTGTTTTGATCTTAACAATTGTTCTGCAACAAAGCCCCCTACTCCATGGCTAGAAAAAGCGGTGGCAAAACTAAAGAAAGCCATAAACTGGTTTTTGATTATACTATTACTTATATGGATTGTTAATATTATAGTGGACGGCCACCTGAGGCTTCAAAATGATTCCTCCGATTACATGTATGGCATGGTCGAATCTCCATATGGGTGGCAGGGAGTCTGGACACTGGTAGTTATTCTGGCGCTACTTTTCCTAATCAATATAAAATGGATTGGAAGGCTGGATATATGGCCTGTGCTAATACTTATTTCTCTCTATTTCGTATTTATTTTCACACGGATTTTTTATGGATTTAAACAGCTGCTGATCAGGCACAGAATATCTTTCGATAAATTCCTCGCAATAAGCCTTGTTCTTTCGTTAACCTTTTTGGTCATTGGTATACTTCTGGGTGTTCCAAACAATCCCTCAGGGGTCATACCCAGTATGGAATTCTTCTACCTGCTTCAGACTATCTGGACAGTTGTACTTATTCTCGCTTTGGTTATTGCGGTTTGGTTGATTTACAGGTATGTAAACAGTATACGTGAAAGTATCAGTGTCGAAAATTTCATAGGTATCGGAGGCAAAGAGGTAACACCTATTGCTAAGGGGATCTCCAAAGTGCTTACTGGTGAGCTTAATCAGATAATTCACTCCATACAACAGGTAGAGGGACGTCGGCTACCACGCAAGTACCAGCATCCATACAATGCCCGTTATCAGTTTCCCTCCTTTTTTCCTGAGTTTAGCTTGCTTGGAGGTTTAAATCTGCAAAGCGGGAAAAATCTTGAGAATCTCAAAAACCAGGACATAGCGTTATCTGTAGGACAGTTCTCTTTTTCTTTCAAAGGGATTTCGAGATTTTTAGTCGAAAGTCTACGGAGTAAAAAAATTGTCGGTTCGCTTCACAAAGTTGGAAACGAGTGGACTCTTATAGCAGAGCAAACAGGAACAAAATACAGTACTGGAAAAATCAGCAGAATCATTGAAGAAGGAAAAGAGCAGGAACCTATAAATCAAATGATAAAGGAACTGGCCGGTTTCGTCTTCTCAACAATTGCATTCGATAAAACTTATCGCCACGAAGCAATAATTAATTTGGTTCAGGGTTTTATGGCATACAGTGAGGCCTTAAACTGTCCTAACAGACGCCGTCAACACCTTTTCGAGGCGGAACGTTATCTTCGATATGCCACCACAGAAGATGACAATCTGCATCTGGCGTTCTACTGTCTTGGGATAGTGTACATGGAGCTTGGAGTAAGGTTTCAGAAAAAGGCGCAACAGATCCTTGGCAGAGTGGTTGAGACCAATCCCGATTACTGGCTTGCCTATTATGCAATGGCGGATGCGCTCTTTGGGCCTGTTCAGGAGCGGTATGCGCAGTATATCCGTAATGTTGAAAGTGATAACCAAAATAAGAGTGATAACCAAAATAAGATTGATAACCAAAATAAGATTGATAACCAAAATAAGGT
>LDWW01000039.1 GCA_001045525.1 Chitinispirillum alkaliphilum
TATCCTATTTCACTCGGATCGAGGTATACAGTATGCATGCAAAGACTTCAGAGATTCCTTAGAATTCTTTGGATTTACACAGAGCATGAGCCGTAAAGGAAACTGCTGGGATAATGCAGTATCAGAGTCATTTTTCAGAAGTCTTAAAACAGAGTGGTATTATGGTAATGTTTTGAATGATATTAATCAGGTAAGGGAAGAGCTTTTTGAGTACATTGAAGATTATTACAACTGTCAAAGGCTACACTCAACCTTAGGGTATTGTTCACCAATGGAATTTGAGAAACTGAAAAAAGTAAAATGTGCATAATTAACTGTCTACTTTTTCAAGGCAACATCACAGCGCTTCTTAGCACTGGACTCTTAAAAAAAGTAATGAAACTCAAACACTCTCTTATGCATATATAATTGCCGGAGTAATAATATAGAGACTATGATAGTTTATATATGCAATTGTATTATCAATAAAGATTTTGTTAACAGGACAAATTTCGGCTGCCAGCCTCTGGTACTCTGCCTAAGTCATTATCCAAATAGGGATAAGGGATGCTTATTTTTAGTCAGCATGTCGGGTGAACGGTTAAGCCCAGCGGGAAAACTGGGTTACGGGTCCGGGGATAATTATTTTACTATACAGAAAAATTTCTCAGGTGTTGTGTGCAATAAACTGGCATGAGAATAAGAGCCTCGAACGGGCTACGAGCGCGTGCACGGAAACAGAAAAGCTTAGAATTGTAAACTAAGGGAGGATATTTTGAAAGCGTATTTATTGAGCGGTAGTCCCAATACTGATGGTTCAACAATTACTGTTTTGGAACTACTTGGAAAAGAACTAAATCAACTTGGGTTTGAAACAAAAATAGAGATTTTAGATCAATGCAATATAGGCTTTTGTAGAGGATGCAAGAGATGTGAACTCGATTTTAATTGTGTTCAAAGAGACGATATGGATAGAATATTTGATAATATTAAAAAAACAGATCTATTGGTGTTGGCATCACCGTCCTATTGGGGAGACATAACAGCTCAAATGAAAGTGTTCATTGATAGATGCACACCTCTTTGCGAATACATAAACAGCCAGTCTGTACCTAAAGGGAAAATCGGAATTTCGATATCTATTCGAGCCGGAAAAATGGAAGCAGAAAATCTCCATCTTCTTGAGTGCTTCGAACATTATTTCGGGCACTTGAACATAAAACCTGTTAATCGGTTCAGTCTAACACAGGTAAATAAAAAAGATGATTTAGAAAACAAAAAGAAAGAGCTTTCAGAATTGAAAGATATTGCGATAATTGCTGCAAAAGAAATGAAAAAGGGAAGCAAAGAGTGCGATCAGAAATAAAAGATGGCGCAGATATTTGTTACTATAGTTTACAATGTATGACAAAGTGTGTATTGTTTATATGTTGAAGTATTTGAGAAAAGTTGTTGACAAAACCTGAGGCCGGCAATTATATGTTATGTCGATTTATGAAAAAAAGTACGATGATGTAACCTGTACAACTGGTAGCAAAGAGTTAAATTGTATAATGTTAATCACACCTAATCAGATATAACAATTAATCACATATAAAGGGGTTTTCCGGATGAAATTTTATTTACGGGTAATCAACCCGGCACTTTCAATACTCGTGTTGCTGATTTGTACCTGGGCTTCAATTTTTTATGATAGTGGGATTGATATTTTCGGTATTGTTGGTGGTAGCTTTTCTTCATACTTTTTTGCAAAAGGGATTTACACAAGCGGTTCACTGTTTTTATTCGGTAGGATACTATTAGATCTGCTATATAAAAATGAAAGTACAAGTAAAAAAGAATCGAAATATGATTTAGTTGCCACGGGAGCTTTTTTAAGTTTTACAATCAGCTCGTTGATAGGGTTGTTCCTATGGGCAAACAATATAAACCAAATCGATAATGAAGGTGTTAGTTTTTCAAACCCTACAGATTTGTCTGTTTTGAAATCTTATCAGGTTCCCGAAGTAAACAGATTGAGAATCGGAGGAACTATAAAAAATCACTCCATGTCAAATTGGTCAAATGTAAAAGTTAAGGCTAAATTATACATCGCAGACAGATATACCGGATCACAAACAACGTCAATAGACGTTATTCAAAGCAATGAACAAAATGATTTTGTAATCGATTTTCATGAAGTTGTCCTCTCCAAGGTTAATGATTCTGTTTCGTGGAAATTTGAGCTTGAAGGGGTACAGAGGTAATAAAAGAATCAAACAAGCACATAACACCCCAGTTCGAGCGGAAGGGGAGTGGCGACAACTGGAATCCTCTACACCAGAACCTCGCCAGAATATGTGGTTGGAAGTTTGATATTAAGAAAAGATAATCTGGTTATCATTACTCCGGCGATTAAACTTGCATAAAAATTTTCTCCATCTATTTCACAGGTCGAACGGCAGTAAGCTCCTAAAAAAAAACTATCGGGTACAAATCCGCCCCAATTACTGGCGAAAGCGCGAATATTGGAGCCAGTGTGGGGCTCTCAAGGCGTTCTTTGCCTACTTTCTTTGGCCTTGGAAAGAAAGTAGGTCGGGGTTTGGGGCTGAAGACCCCAATTGTTTTTGAAACAGCGCTTCTTAGCGCTGGACTCTTAAAAAAAGTAATGAAACTCAAACACTCTCTTATGCATATATAATTGCCGGAGTAATAACAAGAAAGGCCAGAAAATTACTTGTAAATAAATAGTTGCAATGTCAATGATGAACGAAGGGCATCGGGTGAAACCATTTAACGGCTTGGATTGTGAGCTGACCGGCAAGGAGGAATTGTTTTGTTGACACTGCAGTATGAATGTAGCTATATTGTGTCAGGAAAAATATTAGCTAATTAGCCTTATAAGTAAATTTAAAAGTTTCAGATGTGAATTTCCACGGCGAATTAAAAACGTGGTACTTTTCCAAAAAAACAATATTTAAAAGGAGCAAAAGTAAATGATTAAAAACATCAGAAATTTGACAATTCTTGCAGTAATGACCATTTTCGTAGCAATTGCATGTAGTCAATCTCCCTCTGAGGTCTATGAAAGAAAGGTCCAGGCTCTTGTAAACCAGAACTGGAGCGAAGTTTATGATTTTCATTGTGAATCTTCTCAGGAACAGCTTGTTGATGTATTAAAGTTTGTATTGGCATTGGATGACGATCTGGAATCCATGGTGTTAGGCGGAAAGAAGGCTGAACAACTCAGTGAGAAAGAAATTTTTATAAAAGTTATGTCAATGATGTCATCAGATGAAATATTTACCGAAGGTGATATTGAAGAGGTCATAGATGAAAAGATCATCGACGACAGAGCCGTACTCACTATCAAGCTTGAAAAGGATGGGGAAAAAGACACCACAGAAGTAGAGATGGTGCTTGAAAATGGTCTATGGAAAATTGTTCATGAAGATCTTTTCAGTGACCAGGCTTTCGATTACGAGTGAGACATAAACACCACAATACCTTTGCTAATTAAACAGGCTCAGTAACCTCTCTCCGGTCTGGAGAGAGGTTACTACAATGGTGGTGAAACTATCAACCCATTATTGCCTTCAGATCTTCATCCACTGTACCAATAGGTTTGAGATCAAACTGTTTGACCAGAAAATCAAGAACCGTAGGAGAGATAAATGCAGGAAGGCTTGGGCCTATTCTGATCCCTTTGATCCCCAGCGAGAGAAGCGACAGAAGAATAACCACAGCTTTCTGCTCATACCATGAGAGTATCATTGAAAGAGGCAGATCATTTACCCCTACATCAAATGCACCAGCCAGAGCCTGAGCGATCTTGATCGCTGAGTAGGAATCGTTACACTGACCAATATCAAGAAGCCTTGGGATGCCGCCGATTGTACCGAAATCAAGATCATTGAAACGGAACTTTCCGCACGCAAGGGTGAGTATCACACAATCCTGGGGGATTTTCTGAGCCAGTTCAGTATAGTAATTGCGACCCGGTTTCGATCCGTCACAACCTCCGACCAGGAAGAAACGGCGAATGTCACCCTGCTTTACTGCATCGATTACTTTGTCCGCTACTCCTAATACCGCATTGCGTCCAAAGCCTGTCATCAGGGCCTTTCCATCTTTTTGAGATAGTCCACCCAGTTTTTTTGCCTTTTCAATCACGGCTCCAAACTGATGATTTTTTACATGTTTTACCTCA
The DNA here is from genome assembly GCA_001045525.1 of Chitinispirillum alkaliphilum. NCBI lineage: Bacteria > Pseudomonadati > Fibrobacterota > Chitinispirillia > Chitinispirillales > Chitinispirillaceae > Chitinispirillum > Chitinispirillum alkaliphilum. The sequence continues at coordinate 4,169 of LDWW01000039.1, forward strand.
GGCCAGGCAACCAGTCCTGTGGTGAACACATTATCGATATAGCTTGAGCGCGGCTTTTGGATACAATTTGTGGTAAACAGAAACGCCGCAGGTACTCCGTCAAATTCGTTTTGCTGGTTCTGCCAGGCTGTACCGAAGTGACCGGCAAGATGACTGTACTTTTTCAGTTCCGGATAACCGTGGGCTGGAAGCATCTCTCCGTGTGTGTAGATATTTACACCTGTGCCCTCAGTCTGCTTTAGCAGCTCTTCCAAATCAAGCAGGTCATGCCCTGTGACCACGATTGCAGGACCTTCTCTCCAGGATGTTGAAACGTGAGTGGGTTCGGGGTGTCCAAATCTTTCGGTGTTAGCCTCGTCAAGGATCTCCATAGTCCTGATATTTACTTCACCACACTTCATGTTAAGCCCCACCAGCTGTTCTACTGTGGGCTCTTTTTCGTTAAGAAACGCAAGCGCCTCATGAATGTAGGCAAATATAGTTTCATCTGTTTTACCAAGTATCTGAGCGTGATCTGCATACGCAGCCATACCCTTCAATCCATATGTCAAAAGCTGCTGCAGTGAGCGGATATCTTCATTGCTGTGACTTGCAAGAACCCCGACATCCTCACCCTGTGAGATCATCTCATTATCGGTATCTGCCGGAATGAAAAGTGCAGTAGGTGGCAGTGAACTGACATCGCCGCCAGCTTTGGATTTATACAATTCAAGCAGCTGTTCTTTAACCTCATGCCCTTTTTTGATTATTTCTTCCAGGCGCTCCGGGTCGAAGTTGACGTTTGTTACGGTTGAGAAAAGAGCCTGAATAGTGAAAACATCAGTTTCATGCCTTGAAATACCTTTTTTACGAAGTTCGTGCGCGAGATAGCCAATACCCTTGAGCTGATAAATGATTATATCCTGTAATGCTGCTGTATCCGGTTTTTTTCCACATACTCCTGATACCTCACAACCTGTTCCTTTTGCTGCCTGTTCGCACTGAAAGCAGAACATTCCCATGCTTTGTCTCTCCTTTTTTGAGTTGTTGAAAAATTTTTTATATAAGTTACTGAAAATTTCATACCCATTCTTCATTTAGAATCTCCCCCCTTATACCAACCACGATTGATTTAACTGGAACCTTTCTGGTTGATTTCTCCACAGCACTTTTTGCGATTCTTAGAAGACCACCGCAGCAGGGTACCTGCATGGTCATAACTGTAAGTGTGTTGATTTTTGCATCATCGATCATTGATGAAAGTTTATCAATATAGACATCCTGACCCTCATCGAGCTTGGGGCAGGCGATTGCAAGGCCTTTCCCCTTAAGATAATCACGGTGGAAGTCGGCAAGTGAAAAGGCTACACAATCGGCTGCAAGCAAAAGATCCGCTCCCTGGAAATAGGGGGCAGTCGGTGAAACAAGATGAAGCTGAACGGGCCATTGATTAAGGTGTGACTGTCGTCTTCCGCTCTCATCCCCACCGCTTTCCTTCTTCTCTTCTGAAAAGTCCATTGCCCTTGCTCCGGGGCATCCGCCAAAACTCATATTCTTCTCCTGGTTATCTGTTGTCGAAATGTCTGTTTCAATATTTTTTTCCTTAAGAAACTCTAAAGCTTCATTCAGGTATCCGATTTCATTGTGTTCCTTCATATGAAGAAGGTGGGCGCGGATCACATTTGGACCCTGTGTAATAATATGTTCCATCACCTTGCGCTCATTATATGGTTCTGCCTCACGTTCCTCGATGGTTATGGCCTCTTCGGGACAGTGCCCAAGACACGCTCCAAGACCGTCGCAGAAAAGATCACCCAGAAGGCGCGCTTTACCGTCAATTATTTTAATCGCACCCTCGGCACAGTTTGGCACACACAGACCACATCCGTTACACTTATCTTCATCGATGTTTATTATCTTCCGTTTCATCTCTTCTCCTTTAAGTTGTCTCACTAATAAATATGCGACTTTATCGGGGGAAAAAAATTGATGTAGATCAAGAATTGTTCTTTTTTATCTTTTTGTGAGAGTTTTTTTGTGAGTTTTAAAGATTGCATGTCATGAATAGGCAAATCTTTTTATTCTTACTATTACGTTTGCGCCGTTATATCCGGTAAGTTATTTCGTATATTTATGGATCAAAAACAGAAACACTCCTGAACATCAAGGATTAACAGATGGATAAAGTGGCTATATTGGAACGGTCTGATTTTTTCCAGGGGGTAAGCAGCAAAAGTCGGGAAAGTTTGGCCGAGATATGTATTCCAAAAAAGATAGAAAAAAAACAAACCCTCTTTGATGAAGGTGATAAGGGCTTTTCGTTCTATTTACTGGTAAGCGGAGCGGTGGGGCTGTATAAAAACACTCCGGATGGAAGAGAGATAGTGATCAAGGTCATAAAACCCGGTGAACCCTTTGCCGAAGTTGTTTTGTTTGAGCAGGATAAATACCCCGTTACCGCGGTTGTGCTCAAAGCGGGGACGCTCTTTATCATTCCCAAGCATCAGTTCTGCTGTTTGCTTGAGAGAGCGGATTTTCGTAATGATTTCATTTCGATGCTCATGCGCAAACAGCGCTATCTTGCCGACAGAATCCGCTTTTTGACAATGCATGATGTTGAAGATCGTCTGTTTATGTATATTCTCGAACATCATGGTGAAAATCAAAAGGTCATAACGGCTCTGTCAAAAAAGGATATGGCTGCTGCAATCGGTGCAACTCCTGAAACTTACTCCAGACTGCTCAACCGGCTTTCAAAGGAGGGTAAGATAAAGGCTGAGGGTACTACGCTCTATATCGAAGAGGATTTCTGGCGTTCATGGCTGAAAGCGAATAAATAAAATTATACAGCTGGTTTTTTTGTTCCTGATCTTCTGAATATATTTTTACATTTTCAGCTTTTCACAATAAACCCTGATCCAGTTCGCAATCATGACATTACAGGACAGAAAACCATTTGCCCTGATGGGCATCGTTAACGTTACTCCTGATTCCTTTTATGATGGGGGCCAGTACAATAGTATAGAGAATGCTGTGGCCCATGGATTAAAGCTTAGGGATGAAGGTGCAGATATTCTTGATATCGGTGGCGCTTCAAGCAGGCCCGGTGCTCCGGTTGTTGATCCGCAGGAGGAAATTCGAAGAGTGATTCCTGTTATTAAGAGACTTGCCAGTGAGTTCAACGGACCCCTGAGTGTGGATACTACATGGGCCGTTACTGCCAAAGCTGCTCTTCAATGCGGTGCAACCTGGGTAAATGACATAAGCGCTGGTCGTTTTGATCCCCAAATGCCCACACTCGTTGCACAAAGCGACTGCAGTGTTGTCTTGATGCACAGCAGGGAAACTCCTCAGACAATGCAACACGATCCCCGCTACCAGAATGTAACAGAGGATGTGAAAAATGAGTTGAAGCAATCGGTGAAGCGGTTTACCGATGCAGGGGTCTCACGTGACAGGATCATTCTTGACCCGGGGATCGGATTTGCCAAATCATTTGAACACAACATCCTTCTTATGCAGCAGCTTGAGCGTTTAAAGGAGCTGGGGTTCCCACTCCTTATTGGAACCTCAAGAAAATCATTCATCGGAAAAATTACCAATAATGTTGTCTCCGACCGTCTTTTTGGAAGTCTGGCCACTGTAGCAACCGCTTTTCTCAGAGGTGTAACAATTTTCAGAGTTCATGATGTGAAGGAAACCAGGGATTTCCTCAACGTGTTTTCAAGGCTTGAGAGTGAGGAGCCTTTTGATAATCCGGCAGAAAACAGTTAAATGACTAAATCAGAAAAAAAATCCAAAGCTAAAAAAAAATTCGCTTTTGTGATGTTGGTGATATTTGTTCTTATCCTGATTGCATTGTATCTTTATTCTCATTACACAGCGGTTTCTGATTACCCTCCTTCAGGACCATATTCTGGAGCGGATTCTCAGGATACTGTTTCCCTGATTGATTCGATTCCGGAGATAATTGAAGAGCCCGCAGAGGAAGAGGAAGAGGAAGAGGAGCAGACTGTGCCTGCGGTGGATGAACCTGCTGCAACAGAGGACAAACCAAAAATCCCCCAAGTGAGGGACACGGTTGAAGAGACTGCCATCGATACTTCATATGTAATTGATGATCAGCCTGAAGATCCATGTGCTGAAGATACTCTTGGGTTATGGGTTTATCCCGATCCCTCCGGAGGGCTACACTACGGAAGTGTAAATGTGAGCCTTGTGGCAAATAAAGAGTGTAGCATATCATGGAGATGGGCAGGGGAAAGTGAATGGAGATCATATGAGGAAGAGCCCATAAAAATCTCTGCCAGTAAAACACTTGTGTACAGAGCGGTGGACTTGTGCGGAAATGAAATGGAACCACGAAGGGCATTTTATGAAATCAGACCCTCATATCATTTGGAAATGTGCCCGGAAGATATGGTTTATGTAAAGAGTGGGGAAAAAAAATTCTGTATAGACAGATATGCATGGCCAAACAGAAGTGGGGTAAGGCCCACGACTTTCATTTCACTGTATGAGGCCATGGATTCCTGTTTTGCTGCAGGTAAACGTTTGCCTACAAAACAGGAGTGGAGTACAGCGTGCAGCGGCCCCAATGAGTGGCTCTACCCTTATGGTTCTGAATATGAAAAATATGCATGTGCAACTTATGAACAGGAAAAACCTTTCCTGGGTGAAAAGCCTGAATGCAGAAGCTATTTTGGAGTTTATGATATGTCCGGGGGGGTTGCTGAGTGGACTTCCACGGTTTCAGAACAGAACAGAAACTTTTTCAATGTAATGGGTGGTTTTTGGGAAAGCGGGAGTCAAAGCGGCTGTTTTGATGCGCGCTACAGTTATTTTCCACAGAACAGACATAATCCTGTAGGGTTCAGGTGTGTAAAGGATATCGAAAACCGGTCTGAGAATGATGAAAAACACAAAGAGAACAAAAAATAGCGCTCTGACAATCTTGATTTGGGCATTGTGTCTGGTTGCAGTTTGTTTTAAGCCGCTTTTATCACAGGGGCTTCTCTATGAACGTCCGCATATCGTGGGTTTTCACCCTCTGGATCAAAAGGATTTCATAACCCCTTTACAGTCCTCCAGTCCGAAAATTCTGGAAGTCAATTCAAACCTGTTTTCAGATACCGCTGTAATCAATTTTGAAAACCGTCAAATCACCTTCATGCGCACCGATGAGCTTGGATTTGCGGTCTGGGCATATCACTACGGGGAGCTTAATGATTATCTGCTCTCCAGGAACACCTTTCTTTTGCGAAACAAATGGCATGATCATGTCAGCGCGTCTTTGAGTGGTGATAAGGAGGAAAAGCCCGATGAGGGTTTAAGGCTGCATCTCGAGCTGCCGGTACACTACCCACAATGGGCACAGCGTATACTGGGTACCGAGCCCCCAAGCTTAAGTATCTCAGGCACACTGACAATGAGCATTGTCTACGATGACACCCGAACTCAGGTGGGTAGTATAGAGAGAAGCGGAGGAAGCTTTGGGTTTGAGAGCGAAAGCCAGTTTAGTATAACCGGTAGTGTGGGGAGACTGATTAATATGAACATTACCGCAAGCAGCGGTGATGGGTTCGATTTCGGTGATGACCCGCTGAAAAATTTTAAAATCGAATATAAAGAGTCGTACTCCGGAGAGCTTGAGGATGAAATAATTCAGGAAGTGGTTGCAGGATATACCGGCTTTGATATGCCTGGTACAAGCCTGTCCGGTTATTCTGAGAGACACGAGGGGCTTTTTGGGGTAAAAGTTAGGTCAAAGCTGGGTCCATTGATGCTCACCGCCATCATGAGTCATGCTCAGGGAGAGGTTGAGAGGATTTCGCCCGAAAGACAAAGAGGGGAGGAATTTTTAAGAGAAACCGATTACGTCAAAAACAGATTCTTCTTCCTTGATTCCGTCTACAGAAGTTACTACAACAGAAGATACAATTTCACTTCGCCGGACCCCAATACACCAGAGCCTCCCAGGGTCGATTCTTTGCAGATATTCAGAAGAATGTCCGCCTTCGAAAAAAGTGGCGTAAACCGGGACCCAAATCGTATCTGGTTCAAAGCAAGAACAACCGGGCAGGACCATGCTGAATTTGAACTGCTCAGAAGAGACGATCACTATTATCTGGACCCTTCGGAAGGCTGGATCCGGTTTCATGACACCGTTTTCATCAGTGACAATAACCTTATCGCATACTCCATGACCACAACAGACGGCAGTATAACAAAAGGGCAGCTCGTTCCTACAAACGGTTCGGATACCGTCAATATCTACCAGTTTGCAGTGCTTAAGCCCGGTAATATGCCTGATGAAGCTGTCAATGATTCCACTTACGATCTGATGTGGAGAAATGTGTATCGAATCCCTCTGGAGAAGGATCTCTCCAACCTAAGACTTGAATTTTTACATGTGGAACCCGGTACGGCCGATACCACCCGACATGTAAGGGGAAGCAACAGGTTTATTTCTGATGTGCTTGGTGTTTCTGAAAACAATCAGCTGAAAACACAGGATAAAAGAATTTTCGACACGGATAACGGGTTTCTTATTATTCCCCCGTTTGATTCCACCTTCCATGGCAATGAACCATTTGCAAACCCTGAGCTTCTGGAGCTGGCAGACACAACCATTTACCGCTACAGTCATACATCATCAACTTTCAGAGAGTACAGGCCAAGTTTCAGAATCAGAACAAGTGGCACTGTCAGGGGTACAAGTTACATGCTGGGGTGGGGGGTAATGCGCGGTACTGTAAGGGTGAGTGGCAGAGGAGTGGTTTTTGAAGAAAACCTCGATTATGTGGTAAACTACGACATGGGAACCCTTGATCTTATCTCTCCAAGAGCAATCAATGAAGAGAACATTGAGATAGAATATCAGAGAGAGTCTTTATTTGTACCCGAGAGGAAATGGTTTGTGGGTACCAGGGGAGAGGTTCAGCTTCCGTTTATAAGTGACAGATCTTTTGCTGCAATGAATATGCTCTTCCAGGGATCTTCTTCAATACAGACACCGCAACTTGGTTCTGAACCTTACGGCAAAATGCTTCTCAACTTCAATACCCGGCTCGATTTCGAACCAGAATGGATGACCGGACTTGTAAATCTGCTGCCATTCATGAACACCACCGGTAAATCATCTGCCCAGTTTGATTTTGAAACTGCCTACAGCAGTATGGAGCCCAATAAACATGGTTCGGCCTATCTTGATAATTTCGAAAGAATCAGGCGCAGCTATGAACTGAGTCTGCATCATCGCGCATGGCATCCTGCAAGTTTCCCCTTTCCCGATGAAAACATACTCGATCGCCCTCCGGCATGGGACTTTTACTGGTTTACACCTATTCCTCATGATGACAAGCACAGGGTTTCAAGAAATTCTATGTGGATGGAGGATCCTGATCGTTCTGGCAGAACCGGTGCTGATTATGTCAATGTCCTTCGTATGCATGCAATGCCTGCACATCCGGAGCCGGAGCTGACATCGCGGTTTGAAAATGCCTACGCGGCCATAATGACACCCTTTCACCGCTCTGCCATGGATCTTTCAAAAGCGGATTATCTGGAAATACTGCTTAAACCGGAATCCAACGTTTCTGGCAATGGTAAATTTACTTTCCAGATCGGGAGACTTAGGGAGGATCAGGTCCGGCAGGGAGGACCGCCCAATCAGAGAGCTGATGCAGAGGATCCTCAGAGACTCGGTGTGTACAGGGAGGAGCTGGATCTTGGGCTTAACGGATTAATAGATTCCATGGAATACTATCTTATTCCAAATGCTCATGGAACCGCCTGGGACACACTCTTTTATGGTGATACCTTACTGAACGACCCCAGTGATCCAGCAGGGGATAACTGGAAGGAGTACAGTGATGCCAGTACCAGAAACAACTACCGTTTTGTGAACGGGACTCAGAACAACGGGTATATGGATACTGAGGACATCCTGAATAATGGGGAATTCAGAATTTTTGAAGAAGAGAGCTTTTACAGTTATACAATCGATCTTGACGATGACCGAAACCCCTATATTGTTCAAAACACCAGACTCCAGCCTGGCAGTGGCTGGAGGCTCTACCGTATTCCAATTAAAGAGGTTCTGCCCGGTATTCGGGACAGTGTAAACAGCCCCTCATGGCGGGATGCGGATATGGTACGCCTGGTGTGGACTGATTTTGACAGCCGCAATCTTACAAGAGAAAATCAGCTCGTTATCGGAAAACTGGAGGTTGTGGGTAATGAGTGGGAAGTGATCTCCGGGGGGCTTGCTGACTCTGAACCGGTAAAAAAAATAGAACCCTCCGTCATCAATAACCAGGAGAACGAAACCTACAGGCAGAGCATCGACTCAATGTCTTTCAGACCCAGAACTACCCGTGAACAGGGTGCTGAACTTCAGCAGGCGCTGCGTTTAAACTTCTCTGAGCTTCTCCCGGGCGATACAGCGCTGGTGAGAAAAGATATAAGTCAGATGCCCCAGGACATCTCAGCCTATGATTCTCTTTCCTTGTACATCCATGGGGACTACTATAACGCCCCTTATGACAATGAAGTCGAGTTTGTATTCCGGTTTGGAACTGATGATTCAACGTACTATGAATACCGAAGCCCTGTTGATCCGGGATGGAAAAAGCTAACGGTTAATATCAAAGAAATTGCAGAGCTGAAGCTGGGTGAGGATTTTGGAGCTAATCCCATCAATATTACAAGCAGGGATGGAACGATGAGGGTCGTTGCTCCAGTTAACAGGAGACCTAATTTTGCCAACATCTCCTATATGGCTATGGGGGTTGTACATGTGGGGCAGGGAATGATTCCCCACGAGGGAGAAATATGGGTTACAGAGCTGAAAGTCTCAGGAGCAAGGGAACTCAGGGGCTGGGCTTCGAGAACAAGCATCAGTACTCAGTGGGCCGATTTTATGAATCTTTCGGCTAATATGGATTACATGAATGCTGATTTCAGACGCATGGTGGATACCGATATCAGGCCCGATGACTCCCGGCTTTCCGGAAGCTTCAATGCCAGTGCCAATCTTGATAAATTTCTGCCCCAGCAGTGGGGGGTATCTATTCCGGTTGGGGGGGCGGTAAGCGGCTCAATCACAAGACCACAGCAGCAGCCCGGGACCGATGTTTTTCTCATGGAGAATAACAAACCTGATGGACTTTCTGATATGCTTGGCGATGCTGTGAACATGATGCTTGGCAGGGATGTTATGAGAACTGACAGCTCAATGGCAAAATTGTACGAAAGACAGAATGTAACAAAGAGCGCATATGCAAGTTATAGTAAAACAAGCCGCTCATCAAATCCGCTGGTAAATATAACTGCCGACAGAATCGGAACAGAAGTGCGTTACAACCAAACTGCTAACTGGAACGCAAGAGGGGAAAATCCTGACCCTGACAGTCTCTTGTTTGTTGTTATAGATACCTCGGTTTCTTATACCGGTAAATTAACCTACGATCTAAGTCCCAGACAATCTTCGGGATGGAGCAGTTGGAGACCATTGGAAAATCTCTCCTGGGTGCCGGGAAGAATGCGAAGCTATCAGTTTAACCTCTTCCCAAGACAGCTCAATTTTAATCTCGCAGAGCTGACTTACGAAAAAAGACGACAGATTGACACTGAACAGGACTTTTATCCCGAGCTCACCCGTAATTTCACGCTAAGACACGGGATGAATTTTGCCTATTCGCCAATCAGTCCGCTGCTCTCATTTGACTATAGACTGAACATTTTCCGCGACCTTACGCCTGATGCAGGTTTTTCACGCGGGGAGTTCTGGGGTCTTATGAATAACTCTGTGTTGCAGCTCAAGGATGACTGGGATTCCAGATATCTTATTCTTCACGGCGAACAGAGAAGAGATCAGGAAGCAAAAATCAGCTTTAACCCACAGATATTTGACTGGCTTACCCACAGATTCGAATATTCGGCAAATTACAACAGCAATATCAGCTCTGAAGGCGGGACTCATGCCCCTGATCTCTATAGCCAAATTGTGCGCTCCTCCCTGAGACTGAACAGTTCTTTGGATTTCAATTCCTTGTTCGGACGTTTGGGCTCGGCAACATCGGAAACTAATCTCCTCAACTCACTTTTCGAGAGCACCGCCAAAGGATTGAACAGTATCGACCTGCGCTCTGTATCAATGACCTATGAAACGGGAACTGAACTCAGAAACAATAATTTCAGTTCGCAGTTTCTCGAAGAGGCCGGGATAGATGGGTTTGATTTCTTCATGTATCAGTTAGGACTACTTGACCGTTCCCTGAGCGATCTTATTTCTGGGCATATTGACGATTATCGCACACTGGGTGGAATGCACTACAGAACACCATTTGAACAAACCAATGCACTCTTCAGAAATGACTCAAGGACAGGAAGAACCGATACCAGATTTACCACACAGTTCTCAATACCCGGACCTGTAAGGATAAGGGTTTCAAACATAAGTCTGGGTTGGGGGAAAAACTTTCAGGTCAACCCGGATACTTCATACGTTGACACTACTTTCACCTCCCCTGAGATTAGAGTGGCTGCAAATACGCCCGATCTAATTAAAATCGGCCCTGTGGGTGATGCACTTCAGAGAGCTAATTTAAGCAGTAATTTCAGATACAGAAGAAACGAAACTGTTAGCTCCAGAAGAGAGAATCTTGAAACCACACTTGTTGATTTTTCCCCACTTGTAGCTTTTGAGGGAACTTTCAAAAGATGGCCTTCTCTTGTTTTCAGCTTCCGCCAGAACTATTCTGTGGAAACAAAGGAGTCCCATACTACTTCAACTGATATACGCCGAAGCGGGGTTTTTACCCTAAATTATGAATTTTCTCAATCAAGTGCCCTACAAGATATTAAATTATTCAATCGGGTTATTCCTGTGCGCGGGAGAGCGAGGGTTGGATTGAGGATCTCAAATGAGTCCGAAGAGTTGACCGTTGGTGAGCAGGATCCCATAATCAGAAAACGTTTTTCACTTGAGCCGGAAATGTCCTATGTATTTACAGACAATGTAACCGGAAGGCTCAGATATTCATATCAAAGCAGCGAAAGAGAAGGTACTCCAAGCAGAACCAATGTTTTCGCCTTGATTGTAACTGTAAACCTGTAAGAGAAACTATGATAAAAAAAATTCTGTTCAATGCAAGTTCAACAGAAAAAAGAGCTGCTTTGCTTGAAAATGACAAAGTAGTTGAAGTGGTTGTTGAACGTCCCGATTATTTCAGGCTTGTAGGAAATATTTACAGAGGAAGAGTGGTGTCGGTTCTTCCCGGTATACAGGCTGCATTTATCGATGTCGGTTTGGAAAAGTGTGCCTTTCTCCATGCCTCAGATGTTGACCCCTCTCTTTTGCTGGAGGCCGATGACGTTTTAATGGAACGCTACACTGGTCAGGATTTTTCAAAAAGAGGTAAGGTTCCAAAAATCCCAATCGAAAAAGTTCTGCAAACCGGGCAGGAGATTCTGGTTCAGGTCCAAAAAGAACCCATCGGAAACAAGGGTGCCAAAGTCACTACACAGATTAGTCTCGCAGGAAGATTCCTGGTACTGGTACCTGACACCGATTTTATCGGGGTTTCAAAGAAAACTCATGATAACCAGAAAAGGGCCAGATTAAAAAAACTGATCTCTCAGCTCAAACCACCGGGCGTGGGTTTTATTGTCCGAACCATTGGACTTAAGGTTTCTGAAACCGAATTTGTTAAGGAGATCCATATTCTACTGGATGCCTGGAGAAGCACTCAGGAAGAGGCCCTTAGCGGTTCGGGACCAAAAATGATACACAGAGAACTGGGCATTACCACAAGGGTTATCAGGGATCTGTTTTCTGAAGAGGTTACTGAGGTACATGTGGATGAGGAAAACGATTATAAAGAGGTCATGAGCTATCTGCAGGCCCTCTCACCTGATCTTCAGAAAAAGGTTAACCTCTACAACGAAAAGACTCCACTCTTTGATAAATTCGATATCGAAAAAGATCTTGAAAGATTATTGAAAAGAAAAGTCTGGCTGAAAAGCGGAGGATACATTCTTATTGACAGAACCGAGGCGTTGGTGGCAATAGATGTAAACACCGGACGCAATGTGGGGAAAAGCAATCTTGAGGATACAATCTTCAAAACCAATATGGATGCAGTAGGGGAGATATGCAGGCAGCTAAGGCTCAGAGATATCGGTGGCCTCATCGTTGTTGATTTTATCGATATGCAGAGAATGGATAACAGGAGAAAAATTGAGACTGCAATGAGAAAAGCTCTTGATGCTGATCCGACTGCAACGGCTTCAACCGGACTCTCCAAATTCTGCCTTATGGAGATTACAAGAAAGAGAGTACGTCCGGAGCTACAGGAATTTTTCTCCGATGTGTGTCATGCATGTGGAGGCTTGGGGTGGGTGTTTTCACCGGAAACCGTTACGGCAAGAATCGACAGAACGCTGCAGAGAACAGAAAATATGCCCAGAGAGCTGACTTTGTCCGTGCATCCTGCTGTTGCTGCATACCTGCATAAAAATGGGGATGTGCTCAAGGAAATGCTCCAGAGAGAGCACAATTGCACGCTCAATGTCGTGGAGGATGATGAACTGGATCAGGATGAGTATAGTTTTGCCGAAATCCCGGGCGGAAATTCCATGCACAACAGCTGATCAATTAGGGGTATATGCCACTTTTTTGATAGCACCGGGAAACAAATCATGTAACTGATTTATCAACCTTGTTTTTTCTGGTTGCATATTATTATATTTATTATCCTTTTTTCGAATTGGATTACTATACTGTTTTATATAAATGGCCCTGATCACTGCCAGGAAAGTGATTAAAGCTGTTGAAACGAGGAGATTTCATGTATTCTATTATTGAACAGGGTGGCACTCAGTTAAAAGTCTCTCCAGGAATGAAAGTCCGTGTACCGCTTATCGATGCTGAAGCCGGAACTGAATTTTCTATTGACCGTGTTCTGTTAACCAGCAATGACAACAACGTTAAAGTTGGTACTCCGGTTGTGGAGGGAGTCAGTGTAACTGCGAAAGTGCTTGAAGAGGTCAAGGACAAAAAGGTTCTTGTTGTTAAAAAGAAAAGACGCAAGGATTACAAAAGAAAAAACGGACATCGTCAAAGATATTCAATGATAGAAATTCTTTCTATTAATGAGTAGAAGATTATAGCTTTTTTGTTTAAGGAGTGAACAGAGCATGGCACATAAAAAGGGTGTGGGAAGTAGTAGAAACGGAAGAGACAGTAATCCTAAAATGCTGGGCGTGAAGAGGTTCGGCGGAGAAACGGTTACTGCCGGAACCATCATTATTCGTCAGAGAGGTACTGTGGTTCATCCTGGTGAAAATGTGGGTAAGGGTTCTGATGATACACTTTTCGCAAAAGCTGATGGTGTGGTAAAGTTTTCCAGATTCAGAGAGAACAAAAAACGGGTTCATATCGTACCGGTTGCATAAGTAAATTTGATCTGGTTTGTTGCGGGGACAGCTTGTTTAAAAGCTATGTCCCCTTTTTTTTACCTGATAAAGACTTACGAGCCATATACCCGCTTTAAATTTTTACTCCGCACAATCCGTATTGTCCATGCGTGAGAAATCGTCCTTAATAACTTCAACGCTGATAGTGCGATCCTTACTTCCATCTGTCAGCCTTGTCATGCCGGTTTCTTCGGTTATCTCTACCCATTCACCCTCATCTCCAACCTGCTTAAGAATTTCAAAATTCAGTCTCCTGGTTTCAAATTCCGAGATAGCAAGGTGTATAGTGTCTTTTGCTAAATAGTAGGTCCCCCTTGATATGAATTCCCAGTCCTCCCTGAGTGTTTGGTGGCTTTGCCCTCTTTTCCTCTCGATAAATCTCACTTCTCCGTTTTCAAAAAACAGTAGTATTTTTTCCTCAACTGCATTGATGTCGGGATTTCTTTCACTGGTTTCCACAGTTTGAGTTTTCCAACATCCATAAATTGATTCGCCCAATAAGCTGGCCGGGCTTGATTTCATAAAGGGGGTACAGTTCAGGAGTGACATAAGGAAAACTACTACTACTATTATAGTTGAGACTGGCTGATCCAAACGAAAAATTGCCACCTGTACCTCTCAATCGGTTAGGTTTTATGCAGGTACGTAAACAAAAGAGAATTATTATGCTTTTGGGGTTAAGGCTTAACTGAGCCTGCAGGACATAAGCGAATTTCTTATAAAAAAAGGCAACAAAATTAATGTTGCCTTTAGGGGTAGTTGGATCGCAGCCAGAGTTCAGAAGCGCCTTATTTGTTTGTAGTCTCTTCTAAGAACACTATAGGGGATAAATCGGTTCTGGCTTCCATCGGTTATAGTTAAATCAGATGTTTCATGCTGATCTAAGCGCCAAACTGGTTTATCATCGACCAACTCAAGTTCTTCCATGTCTTTCCGAACGGTTACAAATCGATCAATGAGGAGGTGAATAGTGTCTCCGGCGAAATCATAGGTTCCAAATGATCTGTACTCATAGTCTTGTTTGAGGTTTGGGTTGGTCTGCCCTTTTTTGCGCTCAATAAAACGTGTGGTTCCGTCTCTGTTAAACCTGAGTATTTTTTCTTCTGTGGCATTTATTTCGGGATGCTGGGTGCTAGTGGTTACCTGAGAAAATTTCCACTCACCTGGGATTGTTCTTCTTAGCTCGACAGCCTTTTTCTCATCCTCTTTGATTTGAGGTAACATCTCTACCAGTTCTTTCATAACATTGTTAGCCTGGAGAAGCCAGTTGATTTCCAGAAAGGAGTCTGCTACTGAAAGTATGCTATCAATTCTTTTTACCTGCAGCCCGCTCAGCTCCTCTTTGGCAGCTTTTGCTTTAGCTCTTTTCTGCTCAATCGCAGGGCCAAGATTGGAAACCTGCTCGGTGTAAAATTTTTGGGCTTTTTCGAGATGAACCATAAGGGAATCAAAGGAAGCTCGGGCCTGACCCTTGTTCCTCTGTCGCATAGATTCACGGGTCTGGTATATAAACACCCTGGGTCTTGAGAGGTTTTCAAGTGGAACACCTTTGGATTCAAGCTGGTCAATTTCGGCTTGTGCCTGATTGAGAGCATCTTCGCTCACGCCGCAGGCGATAACGAGCAATGAAAGAAAAAGAGGGATAAGGGTTGCTCGCGATTTTTTCATGAGGTCCTCCTGTAAGAGTTTGGTAAACAATTTATTAGGAAGATACCTTTTCAGTTAAAGTGGAGTCAAGCTAATTAATTAGCTCATAAGGTCTTATGGGTATGAAAAAAGGCCCTGCTCCAGAAGGGGAGCAGGGCCTTTTGAGCAATAGTTGTTTTCAGACAGGAAAGTGGGTGCTATCTAACACGAAACGCTCTGAAAAAGGTGTTTCCGTCTCTTTGTAGCAGAAAAAGAATCGGTTCACCACTTTTAGGCTCTGCGACCTGGTTGAATTCCCTGACTGAGGTTACAGCAGTCCTGTTGACTTCGAGAATAATATCGTTTTCTCTGATACCCTCCTGAGCGGCCTGGCTGTTATTTTCAACTGAAAGTACCACCACACCTCTGACATTTCGTCCAAGACCAAGCTGGTTACGGATATCGCGGGTTATATTTCCAAGCTCCATACCCAGAGTGCGGCTGACCTCCTCAGAGCTCTCTTCAGGAGTGGTGTCTGATCTTGTTGGGGTAGTGCTTGCACCCTCCTCGTCTCTTGCAGTGATTGTTGCCTCAACGGTTATCTCCTCGTTATCCCTGAACAGGGTAACAGGCACCGTCTGCCCGGGGCGAATGTTTGCAACTGCATTGCGGAGCTGATTTGGATCCTCAACCTTTCTGTCACCTATGGCGGTGATGATATCTCCACGCTTGATCCCTGCCTTCTGAGCGGGCTGCCCATCGAAAACATCACCAATAAGAATACCTCTTACATTTCTTGGCAGATTAAGAGCTTCACGTGTGGATTGGTCAAGTTCCTGAATCATAACTCCAAGCCAACCCCTTGTAACCGTTCCCTCATATATGAGATCTTCCATAATTCTGCGGGCCATATTGATAGGAATGGCAAACCCTATACCCATATTCCCTCCAGAGCGGGTGTAGATCATGGTGTTTATTCCTATCAGTTCACCCCTGAGGTTTACAAGTGCTCCCCCTGAATTCCCGGGATTAATGGCTGCATCAGTTTGGATAAAATTCTGGTATGATGAAGTATTGTGTCCGGGAGTGGTTCTTCCTGTGGCAGATACAATCCCCATCGTAACTGAAGATGTAAGGCTGAAAGGGTTGCCGATAGCAAGTGCCCAGTCTCCGGGGCGCAGTTTTTCTGAATCACCGAGATAGGCAACCGGCAGATCATCCACATTGTCGGTAATCTTGAGTACCGCCACATCTGTAAGAGAATCGGCTCCTATGATTTTGGCATCGAAGCTCCTGTTATCGCTTGTTTTCACTTCAATCTCATCGGCACCAGATACCACATGGTAATTGGTTAGGATATAACCGTCACTGGAGACTATAACTCCAGAGCCAAGCCCCTGGCGTCTGTGTTCGCGTCGTTCGACAGGAGGGGGATTGCGTCGGTTGCGTGGTGGTCCGAAAAAATCCTGGAAAGGGCTTCCGGAGAAAGGGTCACCACCAAAAAACTGGTAAAATGGATTGTTGGAAAAAACGACTGTGTCAATTTGTGTGGGAATAACAGAGACAACGGTAGGTACTACTTTTTCTGCCACATCGGCAAAAATTGTTGCGAAAGCCTCAATGCCCGGTGGTAATTCGACTTCTGGTCTTTGCTGAGCTCCAAATTGAATAGAGTCTCGTTCCGGGCGTTTATCACTGGCAAACGAGCAGGTGCTTGTGATGAAGAAACCGCCCACCACGATTAGAACTACAAGGGACAATGGCATAATCGGTTTACGCAGAATTTTTGGCACGTGTACCTCCTGGGTTAAGAACAATTCTGTTGCAAACGAGAATACGACCACAAAAATAAATTTATTGTGCAGTTGTGAAAGAAATCAGCTGTAATTTTCATTACAGCTGAAAAAAAACAGTTTTATACTTCTCTTGGAAGATCTTTGTCCAGAGAGACAACATTAGATGTGCCACCCTCAACAAAAGATTGTTCAGATATCCTGGTGAGTACTGCATTCTTTGCGAACTCTTTAAGATTAAGTGAACCGATATTGCACATCGTAGATTTGATTTTTGATACTGTTACTCCAAGGACTTCCTTTACAGTACCTACAACCGGGACATAGGCATCGACACCCTCTTCAAACTTGAAACCCTCATCCGTTTCACCCTGGCTGTACCGCTGCCAGTTTCTGGCTCTGTTTGAACCTTCACCCCAATAAGGCTTGTAGATTCTTCCCCCGATTGAGACGCGTGGTGTGGGACTTTCATTTGTCATTGCAAAATATCGGCCCATCATCACAAAATCTGCCCCCATGGCAAGTGCAATAATTATCTGTGTATCATTTGCCAGTCCGCCATCAGAACAAACCGGTATATATATGCCGGTTTCTTTGAAATACCGGTCTCTTTCAGCTGTAACTGCCATAAGTGCCGAGGCCTGACCGCGACCAATCCCTTTCTGCTCACGGGTTATGCAGATCGAACCACCGCCAATCCCAACCTTAACAAAGTCAACCTGTGCTTGTTCTGCAAGATACCTGAACGCATCACCATCAACAACATTCCCTCCTCCAACAACTACCTGGTCCCCGTATTTTTCCCTTACCCATAGTACCGCATCTTTCTGATACTCTGAATACCCGTCAGAAGAATCAAAGCACAGTGCATCAACACCTGCTTCCATAAGTTCTGGTATGCGCTCCTTATAATCATGAGTGTTGACACCCGCTCCAACCACCAGGCGCTTTTTGTTGTCAAGGAGTTCCTCGGGGTTGTTCATGTGGTCGAAAAAGTCTTTTTTGAAAACAAGCGAGTGGAGGTTGCCATTTTTTTCCAATATGGGAAGACACTCCTTTTTCCGTTTCTGAAGCAGAACGTTTGCCTCATGAAGGCTGATTCCAAAAGTGCCATAAACCACATTGTCTTTAGCGGTCATAAATTCCGCTACGGGAGAGTTAAGGTCATCTTCAAACTCCCAAAAATCTTTATCAGTGAGAATGCCGAGAAATTTTCCGTTAGGGGTTCCGTCATGGGTGACAGGCATGGTGGAGTGGCCGGTTTTTTTTCTTAGAGCAAGAGCATCTGCCAGAGTGTTGTCGGGACGGAGGTTGGAATCGGAAGGCACAAACCCGGCTTTATGGGATTTTACCTTTTTAATCATTGCTTTTTGATTTTCAATGGTCTGTGAGCAGTATAGGAAAGCAAGACCACCAAGGCGGGCCAGGGAAATCGCCATTTCTGATCCCGATACTGATTGCATGCTGGCAGTTACAAACGGGACATTAAGTGAAAGACGGGGTTGTTCTCCGGATTTGAATTTTGAAACAGGCGCTTCGAGTGAAACAAACTTCGGTTGATGATTTTTCTTAGTAAGGCGTGGAACGAGAAGATATTCGGAAAATGTACGGGAGACTTCATCTAAAATCCTGGCCATCAAAACCCTCTTTTCGTATATTGTAAACGTAAAATATGATCTGTAATGCAGTTAAAAAAGAAAACTGTAGCCTTATAAACTAAGGAAAAACTGCTGCTAAATCAAGTAATTTAGTAGGTGTGATGTCTGTTTTTACTATATATACGCATGAATATCCATAATTGTTGCCTTGGACAGAGAAACTTTAAGCATTATGCCTGAGCAAAAAAACGCCTCGGAATATCTTTTCATATCTATACATGTTGCGTCATTGTGTGCAAAGTCATATTTTATATCAGTTCACATCTAAGTGGCAAATACCTGCGCCCCCATAGCTCAGTAGGATAGAGCACAGGTTTCCTAAACCTGGTGCCAGTGGTTCGAATCCACTTGGGGGTATTTTTTCTCTTCAAACCTATTAAATCACCGCAAAAATTTTGTTCTGTGAAGAATCCGCTCCATATTGCCAGAAATCTCAATCAGATATACCCCGGGGGAGAGCGCTTCATTATGCCACTTAAGATAGTGGGTTCCGGCGCTCAGGTTTGGGAAGTAAATCTCATCGATTTTTCTTCCGTTAACAGAGTATACTCTCAGGGTGAAATTGCCGGGTTTGGGTGTTTTCAGTCTGAGTGTGGTAGAGTTTTCAAAAAATATTGCAGCTGTTTTCATCCCTGGTGAACGGGTGGGGGTAGTCACTGTGTTTTCATCATCAAAGCCCGGAGCCCTTCCGATCAGATCTATTAAAAAAGTAAACTCCTCATAGGGATTTTTCAGTTTTTCTGCCCCCCAGCTGTTGTGAGCAAAGGCACGCAGCCGATCTTTTATCCCCTCTGCAACTTCATCAACCGTTTCTGATTCCGGGTAATCGCACCAGATACTTAATTTTGCCCCCAGAAGATTGGGTTCTTCTGCACTTATAGTTATAGGGTAATCCCAGTTTTCTCTCGGCCAGCCACCGAAATATTTGTTTGGTGCCCATTTTTCATACAAAAGGGCCGCATCTCCCTTATAGGCTCCAAGATTGTAATATGTGGGGCGGAAACTTGAGTTCTGGATCTTGAAGCCTGCATTGAGAACTTCCTCTGGATGTTGATAGGCATTCCATAACTCCTGGATAACTGTCCGGTTCAGGCTTACAGCTGAGTTTGAATTGATTGCATCATATTCATAGGCGTCTGCCCAGGATCGCAGAGTCTTTCCATGAACATTAACAATACTGTCTATCCAGTTTACATATCCGACAAAGGCGTCAATACCGGTTGCTTGCTGGCCATATCTCTCTTGTGCAAAGCGTTCCAGCTGTGGGTATAAGTGGTAATTGGCTGCTCCGATAAACTCATCTGCACCCGTGTGCCAGTAAGGACCGGGAAAAAGCGGAAGAAATTCTTCTAACAGTGCCTCTGTTAAGTCGTATGCCTTTTGTTGTGAAATGTCCATATAGTAGATGCCAGATCCGTTATGCCCTAAAATCAATTCCGGGTAGGACCATTTTAACCATCCGGTATGACCTGGCAGATCTATTTCCGGAATAATGGTTATGTAGTATTCTTGTGCAAAAGAAATAAGCTCCTCAATTTCTTCCCTGGAATAAAAAGGGTAGGAAGTAATCAGAGGGTGGCTATGGGATTCGAGCCGAAATCCCAGGTCATCGGAAAAGTGAAGATGGAGCATGTTCAATTTAAAATAGGACAGTTCGACTATGTGGCGTTTTATCCACCCCACCGGAAAGAATTTCCTCCCCAGATCAATCATGAGTCCACGCTCCGGATAGCACGGCCAGTCAACAATTTGCCCCGCAGGGATCAGGCGATTCTGTTTAAGGAGTTGAAGAAGGGTGCGGGTTCCGTAAAATACACCCTGTGATTCTGGGCCAGATATCTCAATTTTTTCTGCAATAGTCAGAAAATAGCCTTCATTGCTTGGAAGAATATCCGAATCTGTAATCTTTAATACTATATCGCCCGTTTTTGCTGGTGAAGAGGTTATTTGAACTGAGATGCCGGTAAGATGAAAAAGGTCTTTTTTGAAAGTTTCAGCCAGGCTGCTAAGCTTGGGTGAAGTATGATGCTTCAAAACGATACGGGAAGATTGAGAAAAATAGAAATGGCCTTCCGAAACACTGTGTTCTTTTACGCCGGGAATTGTCAGGGGACGTGCATTTGCACCCACACTGGTGATATAAAGGATGGAGCACAAAATTATCGATCTAAAACAGAGCTGTTTCATAGATTTTTTTTCAGTTTAGGTTAGAGTGAAGCTTTTAAAAGCTGGACTGAATATTGCGGTATATATTTAATGTATAAGGTTTAGCTTCCCCTATTTCAACTGGTTTGGTGTTTTTGTGATACGGCGCGCTATTGCTTTTGGGAAAAGTATTTTCCCTTTTTTGGAAAAAATATAAAAATAAGATTGATTCTTTGAGAATAAAATAGATATATTCTCTACGCAACATTTGTTTGGTCGGTTAGTGATAACGACAATACACCCGAAATCAGTTACTTTTTTCGGAGGATGGCAAACAAAATTGCATGCTATTTGACATGATCTTTTGCTGCTGAAAAACAATATGGTTTCCGCGCAATTTTTGTTTGAATGCCTCGTATTAATGATGGCCTTTTTCTGAAAACAAACGATTTTCAAAAAAAACAAACAAATTTAAAAAAAAGATTTGACATTCGTTTTTGGATGTGGTATTTTGGTTGCGCCTTTGAAAAACAGGGCGATGAAAAT
>LDWW01000040.1 GCA_001045525.1 Chitinispirillum alkaliphilum
CCGTCCCCCCTTGCGCGTTTTACCCGGGCGGTATTTGCATTACCTTTTGTGAGTTTATTATTGCTACGGTGGGGGGGTATAAGAAATTTAGTTTCCGGTTTTTCTCTCACTTTCCGCTCACACAGCCTGTCCTGAGCTCCCAGTCGAAGGGAGCATCCCGATTTCCGAATCGGGATTGTCGAAGTGTTCTTAAAAGTTATAATTGAAAGTAAAAGATATTGAGAGAGAGAATAAGAATATTCTGGGCGCATGCCGCGGACAGTTCGGCCAGGCTCACTGTAAACTTACCGGTTCTCCTCCAGGCTTCCCGATTGAAATCGGGATTCCTCCTCGGTGCCACGTTTGTAGGGCTTCGCGAAGACGCTCCGCCCTTTGAGGGCACTGGCACTTAAGAAAGTGCCACCTTCTGTCCCCCCTTGCGCGGTTTGCTCGGGCGGTATTTGCATCAATCAACTCAGATGTGTTTCATACTTCACTTTGTAAACAAGCTATGTTCTACACATGAAAGTTCACTCTAAAGGGCTACAACATCGCTTTCCAAAATGCCTGCAGTGAGCCTGTCGAACTGTGCCCCCGTGATGCCTGCACAGAGCTCCTTGTCGAGGTGTACGACCGCATTGAATGGGTAGCGATAGATTTAGGTGTCCGCACCTAAAGCTGCAGCGAGGGGTATGCTTTTCCCATCCATATTATCTTACATCTTCTTCTTCCCTTCCCTTCCTTTCCTTTCAAACATTTCTTCCTTTTTCTATCCTCTCCCCTTGGCCCACTTAACACGCTGGAATTTATATTTAAAATCAAGTATAGCATTTTACTTTTTCCAATCCAATCCAGACAAATGAAACCTGAACATTGCAACCATATTTTTCAGGAGGTTTGAATATGTCAGAACAGAATGCCTTTAAACAGCTTGCCCCCCGTCTTCTGAAGATGAAATTTGACAAAGTAAGGCGGCCCGACATGCCGGTTAAGGAAGCGGTGCATGAGGGGTACTGCACCCTCACGCTGCTTCAGAAAGATTGCGCTTCACTGACTGAGATCGGGTATGATACAGACCTGACACTAAAAATTGAACAGGCCATAGGGGCTTTTGCAGTTGCGGAAGCAAAGCTTGTCACTATTCTGGGGGAAAAGGAGGAAGCGGTAAAGAGGTGGCGGAAGAAGAGAACGGAAGGGTATCTGTTAAGAAAACACCTTATCGATACTCTTAAATTTGCCTGCAGAAACGACAGGGAAGCACTCTCGAAGCTTAAGGAGTTCCGAAGACGTCCGTCGCAGGCTGTAATGATACTTGACCTTCACACTCTGGCAAAACTTGCCCTTGTCTATGAAAAGAAACTCAGAAAGATCAATTTCGACATGGATCAGATCGACCACTGCATTGAACTGGCCGAGAGCCTGGGACGGCTTTATGCTGAGAGTTTCTGCGCCGATAAACCATGTCAGATGAGAGAGATCCGTAACCGTGCCTTTACTCTTCTTAAAAAACTGATAGCCGAAGCGAGGGCGTATGTTACTTATCTCTTTAAGGGTGATTCCGAAAAGATGAGACTTTACAGCAGCACCTACAGGAGACGCAAATACAGAAAAGGAAGAAAAAGAGGGCTTAAACCGACTCTGCCCAAAGGGACAGCTAAGACCAGCGGGAATTTACAGGAGAACTCAGTGCCTGTACCGGTACAGGAGCCAAATGAGAGTTTTGAAAATCCGCATTCAGAGGATCCCGGCTCACAGCCGTACAGCTCAGACGGAAGCTAAGACTGTACTTTTATGTAAAACCATTTCCCTTTACTGCCCTCAACGCATTTTCTAACAGATGCGACATCCCCCCCTTGTCTTAAAATAGAAAAAATTACCCATCTATAACAAAAATTCCTGCATAATCCATAAAGTTGCTTGCATAACTGTTCAGTTTATCTGTTCCATACCCAGAATTGTCCTGAATCTGTTCGCACTCATACCCCAAAGATATCAAACATACCGTGATTATAATCTTTCAAAGTGTGCATACAACTGCCTTGCACCATGTAAACGTATGTATAGCAATCTGTTAACAGTATATTAACACCCTGCGAACAGCACATTACCATTATGATAACAGACCAGTATACCCTGTTAACCCGGGTCAAAATCTACGAAAACGGTGGTGAGACTGGTTTAAACAGTATCAATCTAAAACTGCACTGGGGCTGTTTTCAGGATGAAGAAACCATATTCGCAACCACTCAGAAGCCTGTTAATCTAATCATGAGGTTACATTTTCATACTATGGCATACAATAGACTACTGGTTTTCCGATATGTTCTCTGCTTTCAGAGGGCTGTTTGCTTAAACCTGCAGCGAGGGAAAGGCTTTTCCATCAAGATAATCCTGATTAATGTCTTGTATAGAATAAGAGTAAGAATGTTTCGGGCGGCTGCCGAAGAGGTCACCATTTATCCCCTGCATTATATGAAAAGACCAATAATGTTTGAAAACACCCGTTTTTGCAGGCAAAAAATGACGAGATGGCGCGAGGCGATTATCGCCGGAATCCGGGTTGGCTTAGGGAGCAGTTTTTGCTGTTGCTTAATAGCTTGTTTTTTGGTGCTCTACTCCTGTAGCGGTTATCTGTGTATGTTATACCGAAAATGGTTCATTTCAAACGGTTTCTAATCTCGTAGTTAAAGATCCAGTAACACTCTGTTCTCACAATCTGAAATGATCAAACAAAACTTATAAAAGGAGCTCGAATGCTTGAGCTACTCATTTCTGCAACAGGTAAATCTGTGAATGGGATCAATAAAAATGTTAAATCGATGCGAAAAGCGTCTTGTACAGTGATTTGTCAGAATCGCGAAGAGGAGGTGATTCCGGAGGACATTGCAGGTAATGGAAATGTCAGAGTGTACTCTTATGCGGAAAGGGGAGTCTCCAAGAGCAGAAATCGTGCCCTGAGGGCTATGAGTGAACCTATAGCATTGTTGTCTGATGATGATGTTGTTTTTTTGTCTGGCTTTGAGGAGAAAATCATTGCCGCATTCGATAAAAACCCCTATGCAGACATAATTTGTTTTCAGATATTGAATCAGGAGGGAAAACTTTTTAAGGATTACTATCGCTGTGAACGGAGTTTGTCGAAATTGAATTGTTTCAAAGTTTCGTCGATAGAAATAGCATTCAGGAGCGATCGGGTTCGGTCGAGTGGTCTGGTTTTTGATGAGTACTTTGGGTTGGGTTCACGTTACCCGTTGGGAGAGGAGACGATCTTTTTATGTGATGCATTGGATAAAGGGCTTAAGGTACACTATGTTCCGGAAACGATTGCAATACATCCGTCAAATTCAAGCGGCAGAGTTCATTCCAGAGAGAAAATTATCGCAAGAGGTGCGCAGCTGAGAAGGATATATCGCAACACCTCCTGTCTTTGGGCTTTGTTGTTCGCCCTTAAAAAAAAAGGTGAGTACAGTGGTGAGTATACCATTGGTCAATATTTCAATTTGCTTAAACTGGGGATTAAAGACTACGAAAAGGTTTGTGTAAACTGAAAACCATAACAACGGCAGATACCTATGAATACAATCCTGCAAGCAATCTTTTACCTGAGTTCATCTCTTTTGCTGATGATCTACTTGTTCCCCGCAATACTTCTCTTGGTATTCTCCAGGTTTAAAAAAGTAAACAATTTTTCAATAAACACCAATGCTGAGACAATGCCTAAGGTAAGTCTGCTGATATCGGCGTTCAATGAAGAGAAGGTAATCAGGAAAAAAATTGAAAACTCCCTCTCTCTTCTGTACCCATCAGAATTACTCGAAATAGTAGTGATTTCAGATGGCAGTACTGATAAAACCGCAGAGATAGCTGCTGGCTATGAGAAGAGAATCAAACTGATACATTTTGACAAAAGAAAAGGTAAGAACAGTTGTATCAATGAAGCGCTGGAACATGCAGTGGGAGAGATCGTGGTGTTTTCAGATGCCAATTCCATGTATAACCCCGAAGCCATAAGAAAAATGGCAGAACACTTCTCCAACCCACGGGTTGGATGTGTAGTTGGTAAAGAGATAAGGAAAGACTACTCTGAACAGGAAAGTGTCAAAACGAGTGATGATGTGTACTGGAGTATGGAAAACAGAATCAAAGAGATTTTAAGCTTAAGGGGTTTGGTTGTTGTCGCAAACGGTTCGATTTTCGCCATTAGGAAAAAATTATTCTGTGCCCTTTACAATGATGTTGCAAATGATTTCCAGCTGCCATTGGAAATAGGGGCTGCAGGCTATCAGGTGCTCTTTGAACCAAAGGCAAAAGCTTTCGAAGACCCGATTACAAACTACAAAGAGGAATTTTTCAGGAAAATCAGAATTGTGACAAGAGGACTTTTTGGAACTAAGTATATGTTTCACAAACTAAAAGGCATTAGACTGGCATTTTTTCTCATGTTTAAATTTTCCAGATGGTTTACATTGCATTTATTGATTTTAAATTTTCTCACCTCAATAATTTTTATGGGGTCCGGACTACTCTATACCGTGGCTCTTTTATCTCATCTCTTCCTGTACTCCGCTGCAGTCTCTGGAGTTGTCTACAAAAAAATCACCCACAGAAAGCTGCCGAAATTTATCGATATAGTGGTATACTTTTTTATGGTAAGCACCGCAGCATTCATCGCGGGCATAAATTTCCTTGCCAATAAACCCATCTCTATCTGGGATTGTGCTAAAACCAACCGTAACGGATTGAGCAACGTTCATCCTCGCGGAGAAACAACCCTGACCTCACAGACCCAAATAAAGGAGGTCGCATCAGAGGTGAAGTAACCTATAAATTGTGGCAAAACCAATAAAAAGTTATCCGTTTTGAGGTGAAATTCGTGAAAGATTCCTTTTTTTATCTCTGTGCTAAGTTGTATAATTAGTATAAGTTACTCCCCCTTAACCCTTTGCTGCATAAGCGATTCTATGAATATAAAGCATTACTTTTCTGCGTGCGTTTTCCGGTTGTTTCTTTTGGCGTGTGTATATGGCACTGCAGGTGCATTCGCAAACAGCAACAGCCAGATCAATCATAACAGTGAGCAGGGGGTAGCTGTCGAATCCTGTCCTGAAACTACAACTCATAAAGCCCCTTCTTTGATTTTGTGCGAATCCGGTATTCAGAATCCAGACCATATGCAGACTTTTGAATCTAAGAGAGTTGGCGCAGGGAATAACGGTCGGGAAAAAGATCTTTACTCCGGGATATCTTTGCAGCAGGATAGACTTGCCCGGGAAATGGTTCAAAGGGTGTCTTTGTTCGATTGGGATGGTGCAGAAAGGATCGCCCTTAGCATGCAATCCCTCGAAAAACAGGATAGTCTGCCCCCGCTGAGCTATTTGTTGCTTGTGTCGATGAAAATATTTCAGGTACAGAATAACGAATATCCTGATCAAGAGGGGCGAAAAGAGCTGTTGTGGGAAATTGATTCTCTTGGAACAATTGGCATAGAGCTTTGTGCTGCTTCAGAATCACCCGATTCACACCATGCAGTAAATCTCCTGATTTCAGGGGGCATACAGGGTTTCAGGGCTACTCTGACAATGGATGAGAGCCTGATCAGATCCGCGCGGGAAGGATTGAGGGCGCTTCGTTTACTTGAGCAACTCATCGAAACAGAGCCTTCAGTCAAAGATGGTTACCTGGGTTTGGGGATTTTTTACTGTGCGCTCTCAAAAGCACCATATCTGGTAAGGGCTGCTTTGAGTCTTTCGGGAAGAAGTGTTTCGCTCTCCAGAGGTCTTGATTATCTGAGGAAAGCTTCAAGTGAAGGGCATTATACAAACGATATCGCCAGACTCTATTTGATACAATTCCTTGATCCATACTATGGGCATCTGGCCCGGGAGAAAAGAGAGATTTTTGAATATTTTGAAACTCACTACCCTCAGAACCCCTACTATGCTTTTTTGGAATTGGATGAATATCTGAGTTTCCACAGAGAACGTTTGGCCACATTGTCGGTATCAGAGCACTATGGGGAACGGATAAGAAGATTTGAGATTATCAACCATGGCACACTGAAATATTCTACACTGGTGAGATATCAGTACCGTTTGATAAATCCCTTTCCCCCCGGGGACCTTGAACCTGATGTCGATGTCGATCTGAGGGAGTTCAGTTATTATCCCTATTTTTTGCAGGCTTTGAGTGAAAAGATCACTCTTGGTTTAACCGGTGCTGATGATCCTGAATATCGGAAAAGACGTACTTTCATTAAAAGGAAGGGTCAAAAAGCAATAAATAAGCTTCAGAGGTCTGAGATGGGGCCGGGAAGGCGCGGGTTTTATACCTGGCATATTCGGGATGCGCTGGGGCTGTGATGGATGTTGAGCTAAACACCTCTTTTATGGGTTAGGTGTTATCAGAGCTTTTGGTAGATCCACTCCGGCATTATTTTGAGAACCCAGGCAATCAGACGCCATCGCTTTGTAATGTAAGTGTGTTTTCTCTTTTTAAGTATTGCCCTGTATATCTGATTTGCGGCCTTTTCAGGTGCTGCAACCCAGAACAGCCCTTCACCCTGAGCCATTGCAGTATCCACAAAGCCCGGTTTAATATCTGTTACAGTAATTGGAAGTTTCTCTTTTTTAACCCTGATTCTAACAGCCTCAAGGTAATTTGACACGTATGCTTTTGATGCGCTGTAAGCCGGTGCATCATATCCTCCCCGTAAGGCGGATAATGAAGATATTCCTACTATATGACCAAACCCCTGTGAACACATATGTCTGAGGGCAACGTTCAGCATTGCGGTAAATCCCGACACATTGACTTCAATAGTCGCGATCTCTTTAGCAAAATCAAGATCGGGATTTATATACCCACAGCCAGCATTTATGACAATCAGATCTACACCGTTCATCTCTTTTATAAGTTCACACAGCTGCTCCATAGCGTGCCCGGTGTTAGTAATGTCGATTGCTTTTACATATGATTCTGAAGGCAAATCCTTTTTCAACTGATTTAAAAGCCCGATCCTTCTGCTGGCAAGCCCGACAACTATATTGTTCCGGGAGAAAACTTCGGCCAGAGCTTTACCTATACCGGAAGAGGCGCCGATGATAATTGCTTTTTTCATAAACTGACATTTCCGTTTTTGCTGGATTACGCAGAGGCTCATGTACTTTTCTGCTGCAGTAAATGCTGTATCTATGTATATAACATTTTGTGTGTGAATGATACTGAAAAGAGAGAAAAGTTGGTTAAAGGATTTTTTTTACCACGTAATGCAGAGAAATTGCTGAAATCTGACGAAAAAGCCAAAGAGGAATAATGGGTATTGAGGGAAATAAATCTGCCGGAAAATCCGGCAGATTTTGGATTTACATTTCCGGGCTGCTCACAATCTCATTTGATGAGCGAATCAGTCTTCCCAATCTGTCCCAGCGAATCCATGGGAAAGAGCCGGAATCAAAGGACATGTAAAGGATAAATGCCCGTGCTTTGATAAAGTTGCGATTGACATACCCCCAATAGCGTGAATCCAGGGAGTTGTTACGGTTATCTCCGATCATAAAATAATTGTCGAACCGTACAGTGTAGCTCTCAACCTCTTCACCATCGAGGTAGAGGTGTTTTTTCAATTCGATCTCACTTTCAGGGTGTAATCCTGAGATCTCATTTTTGACAAAGGTCAGGATATCATCAAGATGGGTCCAGTCATCAACGGTGTTGAAATTGAAAGGCTCCCTGTTTGCGGTTCGCCTTGATGAGATATAGACTTTCCCCTGATGCAGATCGTTAAGCGAGATTTTTGAGTCAAAGAATGGGAACCGGGTATTATTTGCATTTTCCCCGTCTACATAAATACTGAACGCAATATCCAGATCACTGCGTGGATTCTCCTGTCTTACAAGGTGTTTGAAAAAGAGAAACTCTCTGATCTGCATGGTATTTGGTTCAAGTACATCCCCTTTTGTGGGTATGTACAGCGGGTCAAAATTGGATATCCTCTCATCCAGCATGATTCTGCTGTTATATTTGCCATCTGGCGGGGGAGCTATCTGCTCTCCGTCCACAATAGTGATCTGATTGCGGATTTCTACAACAGAACCGGGGCCGGCGATATTTCTTTTAATGTAATCCTTTCGGTCTGTACCCGGATATTTAAATATCACCACATCGCCCGGTTTGGGGTCGGTGAGCGCGGGAAACCTCCGGGTGATGCCAAGCTCCTGGGAAAACGGGACAATAGGGGCTCCGTATACAAATTTTAATCCAAGAAGCATGTCTCCAACTTTCAAACTGTCTTCCATGGAACCTGTGGGGATTTTGAAGGCTTGGATTATGTATACGATTGCGATCAGAGCCATGATCAGCGCAGATCCCATCTCCCTGATCAGACGTAACAGCCCCGCCTTTTCAGATCTTTTAGTTTGATCCCTGGACAATGAATCCTCCATTTCGGTGAAATTTCTATGTAAGAAACTGGGAGTAGATTAAACCTGTTTGATATGTGATTTCGTCAAATAAGGGTAATTATTTAAAATAAGTTTATTCACTTTTAAATGAGGAATAAAATAATTAAAACCAAAGGGCGATTGGTTACACTGTCACAAAAACAGGTTCCATCCTGAATTCATTTAAAAAGATCAAAAATTCCGTTTGTGTTGCCAGTATTTCAGGAAATCAGAAAATCCAACCGAAACAGCACGTTTTATGCCTACCTGTTGGGGTCAAGTGCATCTCTTAGCCCATCCCCCACAAAATTGAACGCCATCACTGTGATAAAGATAAACACTCCGGGCAGAAGAATCCAGGGACGATTCTGGATAACGGTAACATCCATCGCTGCACTCAGAAGATTTCCCCAGGAAGCGTGCGGATCCTGAATCCCAAGTCCAATGAGGCTAAGGGAAGATTCTCCAAGTATGTATGCAGGTATGGAGAGTGTCATTGAAATTATAGCGTAACTGAGGGTCTGAGGCAGAATATGGATGAAAATAATTCTGGCATGTGACGCGCCAAGGGATTTGGCGGCGGTAACATAATCCCGTTTGGCTATGGAAAGAGACATACCCCTGATAACCCTGGCAAAACCGGCCCAGCCTATAAGGCTCATGATTACCACAATCATGAAATAGATCTGAACAGAAGATATCCTCATGGGGAATGCACTTCTGAGTGCAAGCATAAGAAAAAATGAGGGTACAAGCATAAAGCACTCTGTCAGCCGCATCAGAACCCAATCAAGCTTTCCGCCAAAATACCCTGAAATGCCTCCGATCAGAAATCCTATAAGAGAAGTGATTGCCACACCAAAAAAGCCTACAGTCAGAGACACCCGCGAACCATATACTATCCGGGAGAAAAGATCTCTGCCGTGGTGATCTGCCCCCAATAAGTAGATGCGGTTATCTGTTGGATTTCCTTCGAGCCCAAACAGATGACGGGAGATGGGGATAAGACCCCAAAGCTTCACCTGGTCCCCTTTGGCGAAAAATTTTACTCTGTTGTATCGTGTTTTATCCTCAACATAAACCCTTTCAAAGTACTGATTGAACTGATAGGTATAAGGGTAGACGACAGGAGGGAACTTGAATTCCCCCTCATGGAAAAAGTGGATTCTGCTTGGGGGTTGATACGGTCTCTCATCGTCTGAGTTGTCGTAGTGGTAAGGGGCGATAAACTCGGCGAATATCATCATAAAATAGAGCACCCCCAGAATGATCAGTCCCGGCAGTGCCAGGGGGTGGTGAAGGAACTTTCTCAGAGCTCTGTTTTCAGTTTTGAATATCATCTTGTATCCACTTAATAAGAAGCGTTTCCGTTGTTGTTGGCCTGGAAAACAAAGCCAACCCTAAATCGTAAAAAGAGCAAATGTGGCCATTTATCACACACTATTTTCTGATTCTCGGATCTGCAAACACAAGCAATATATCTGCAATCATATTGCCCAGTATCAGCATCAACCCGCCCATAAGCATGCTCCCCATAATCAAAAACACATCCTGAGAACGAACCGCGTCAAGCATAAGGCTCCCAAGTCCCGGCCAGTTAAGGATAATCTCCAGCAGTGCTGCGCCACTCAGGAGTGCAGAGAATTCAAATCCAAAAAGAGTGATAAGCGGGTTGACCGCATTTCTCAGTGCATGTCTGTACACAACCTTGTTTTCCGGAAGGCCCTTTGCGCGGGCTGTGGTGATATACTGTTTTCTTAGCTCTTCGAGCATGTTCCCACGGCTTATTCTCTGAAGGCCGGCAAGTGCACCTACGGTAAGAACCGAAACAGGAATAATCATATGGGCCGCTCTGTCCAGAATTTTTTCAAACAAACCAAGCTGGTTGTAGTTTGCTGAGAGCATATTGCCTATGGGAATACTGGAAATGAGTGGAATGTTAGAGCCGGAGTAAACAAGAAACATAACCAGCAGTGCAAGGAAAAAGCTTGGCAGCGACATGCCAAAATAGGAGATGAATGACATAATTCGATCCCCCCATGAGTACTGTTTAACCGCCGCATAAATCCCAAGGGGAATCGCTATTGTCCACGTTAACAGTATGGAGAAAAAAGAGAGCAGAAGGGTATTAAACAGCCGCTCGGCAATGACATCCCTGACATATGCTTCCCGTGAGAAAGAGTAACCGAAATCCAGCCTTACCGCTCTCCACAGCCAGTGGCCATATTGTACCACGATATGTTTGTCGAAATGGTATTTCTGTTCCATCTCTGCAACTGTTTCGCTGCTTATCCTGGGGTTGAAGCGGTGCTGGGCAAAAATATCTCCCGGGGCAAGATATATCAGAAGAAAGGTGATAAATGACATCAGCAGCAATTGGGGGACTGATATCAATGCCCGTCGTATAAGTTCTTCTTTCATAATGCTCCCACTTTTATTGAGGAAGGAGTGAAAAAGGTGGATCACTCCTCCGCTGAGATCATTTTACATATAAATATTCCAGATTGTGTAAGAGCCCTCCGCTTAAAGAGGGATTCACATTACCAAATCTGTTGGTAAGGCAGATGATCGTTTCCGGTAGTACTGTATAGATAAGAGGCAGTTTGTCTGCAGCAATCCTCTGCCATTCATTGTACAGCTCTCTTCGTTCCTCCAAGTCCAGAATCTTCACACCTGAATCGAAAATGGAGTCGATTCTTGCCTGCCAAAGTGTGGAGGGGGATGGTTGTTCTAAATTCCACATGTGAAGGCTTCCGGTGGAATGCCATACGTTCCTTCCAAAATGTGGCTCATCTCCACCCGAAAGAGCAAGCAAAACAGCATCCCAATCGTAGGGGGCATTGTTGATTTTTGGACCCATAGTGTTGAAATCGAGTTGCTGGAAATGAACTTTCATTCCAAGCTCCTGAAGATCCCTGCGGATGATCTCCGCGATTCTTAAACGGACACTGTTTCCGCTGTTTGTAATAAACGCAAACTCCACGGTGTTGCCATCCCTGTCCTGGAGATATCCGTCGTCGTTTTTGTCGCTGAACCCTTCAGCTTCAAGGATCTCCAGTGCCCTCTCTTTGTCGTAGGGGTATTGAGCAACATCGGGATTGAAGAATAACCCCTCTGAGGGGGTCATTGGTGACCATTGCGGGTAACCAAGTCCGTTCATTACGTTGTTGATCATTCTCTGCTTATCGATGGCGTGAGCAACCGCTCTTCTGAAATTGGGGTTGCTGAACCAGGAAAGCTTTGCACTGTCCACATAGGGTCTTCCGGTACTTGCATCTGTTCCCTGATTTTGGTTGAACATCAGGAAATTTGAACCTTTGCTAGGTCCTAATCTGTGAACAGTGAAATTCCCTCGTTTTTCAGCCCGTTTTAAACCCGGGTAATCTTCACCCCGGGCAGCGTAGTAATCATGTCTGCCCCGCATGAAGTTAAGCAGCTGTGCACTCTGGTCTGCTACAATGGTATACACCACTCTCTCCAGATAGGGAAGCTGATTACCCTGGGCATCTTTTTTCCAGTAATGGGGGTTTCGCCGGAATACTACCTGCTGAGATGAAGTGTAGGATTCGAGCATGAATTTGCCGTTTACAACCATACTGCCTGGGGGAGTCTGGATTCCAAGAGAGGTGGGAAAATTACCCGCTTCCACAACCGGCTGATGTACATGCTTAGGGAGGATCTCCTGAGACATGGCTCTGAGAAACGGGGCGAAGGGGTGGGGAAGAACACATTTTACCCTGCTGCTGTCAAGCGCAGTCACTTCAATCCTGTTTCCATCGATCATAAACATATCCCTGGCGTTGTTGGGATTGATCTTAAGATTATAGATAAGCTGATTAAAAGTGAAATCAACATCATAGGCACTGATAGGGGTTCCGTCTGACCATTTGATCCCCTCCCGAAGAGTGAAAATGTAAGTGAGGCCATCATCGCTGATCTCCCAGCTCTGCGCAAGCCCTGGCTCCGGGAGAAGAGTTACCCGGTTTATTCGTACCAGCCCTTCATACATCAGTGAAGTAAATTCACTTGTGGTGTTTTCTATCGAGGTGATAGGATTAAACGATTTGGGATCGGAAATGGAAGTGAGCCTGATCTCTCCTCCCGGAGTACCGATCTGGGGAACAAACTCTTCTGCTCTTTGCTGTATTGCGGCAAAGTCGATCTGCGTTATTTCAAA
Source organism: Chitinispirillum alkaliphilum (assembly GCA_001045525.1). NCBI lineage: Bacteria > Pseudomonadati > Fibrobacterota > Chitinispirillia > Chitinispirillales > Chitinispirillaceae > Chitinispirillum > Chitinispirillum alkaliphilum. The sequence goes on from LDWW01000040.1 coordinate 12,595, forward strand.
AGTGTCAGAGTCGCTACTGTTTGAGCCGCAACCGCTCAGAAACATAACTGCTCCGGCGCCAAGCAATATCCAATTGAATTTTTTCATGATTGTTCACCTCTAAGTTTATGATAGAAAAATCGTATCTGGTCTATTAACAGGAAAATATAAATATAGTGTATGAATAAAAATCATGCCGTTTAAAAGGTGAGTACGATTCGGAATCACAGATAAACATAAAAAAGGTCATTTCCGGGGAAAAAATGCCTGTTTCAGGAGTATAAACCCAGCTGGGCCTGTATTTATCGGTTACCTTTGGGTTTTGATGCATTTCTCAGTATTGAAAGGGTTTTTGAAAAAATACCTGACTTATCCCTATGACTTATCCCTATATAGAATAGACCTCATCTTCGAAATTTGACTTTCTCCTGCGACCTGCTGAAAGAAAAACTGAAAATACTATTCCTGCGAAAAAAATTAAGGCTGCGGTTTTGATCAACCTGGACATTCTGACTCCTGATGTAAGTAGAAATTGGAAACAGTCCTAAATAATTTAACATTTAAGCGCATAAAGTTCAATATCTAATTTTCCCCGAATCCTTGCGGCAAACTTGTCGTATGAGTGATGCGACTGAAGGAAGCGTGTCTGAAAAAGAGGGGGGCGCTTACTGTTTTTTTTATAACCTTGACTCAATTCATAGCCGAAATGTATTCTATTTGTCAAACTTAAATGACAATAAACAATAGGGGGAAGGTATGCGTTACGCTGTGGCGATTTTGTCTGTCTTGATGGTTTGTTTTGGAGCGGGGGCTCAGGATGGATTCTATGGAACGTTTCTGCTGGGGCAGAAAACCGTTGATTTTGAGCCTCTTAACCAGTTGCTCAGAGATAAACTGGGAGCTGAGGGTGATCTCTTTCCAAACAAAAATCTCACGCTGGGAGGGCAGGGACATGTAATAATAAACAACTCCTTTGTGCTCGGGGGTAAGGCGTTTGGAATCTCTCATGAGAGAGTTATTCATAACGATGATAACAGAAGGGTAAGAATTACAAGCGGCATGGGGGTAGGAAGTTTTGGGTACAATTTCATACCTGAGAACAGAGCCGGAGTTCGCCTCTACCCTAAGCTTGGGCTCGGGGTCTCATCGTTTTTCTTCCAGAGCAAAAAGCCTCTTCCACCGGAGAGACGTGTGTTTGAAGATCTTCTGGTTAGCCTTGATGACGAGATTATTACCCTTGGGAAACTGGGGATGATTGTTGATCTTGGGGTGGGGCTTGACATCTATAAGCCATTCAGGAATTTTTTCGTTCTTCTGCCAGGCCTTGATTTCGGGCTGCTTCTGCACGCACAGGCTGGTTACTCCTTTGTGCCAGGTGACATAAAGTGGAGAAGAGATTTCGATATGGGGGGACAGGATCAGGTCGAAGGGGGACCGGATCTGAAGTTTGATGGTTTCTATTTTAACTTTGGTCTTGGGTTCGGGTTCTCAAACTAAGGGGTTGGTGTAAACCGGTGAAGCGAATGTCTGTCCTGTCAGGACTAAGTACTCCTTTGGTAACTGCGCCGGGGAGTACTATGATAAGTTAAGTATTTAAAATAATCTGCTCATTGCAAAGATCAATCACCCTCTGTCCGAAAGATCGCGAGATCAATGTGAATTGGTTTTTCTGCCGGTTGTAACAAAATCCAGAAACCAACCGTTCTGAACAGTATGGGAATCCCCTGTACAGTTATTGAACAAGAGCTGATGTACTTACTACTTTTGACCAATTCAAACAGGATGGGCTTATGTGTTTTTTTCGGGGAAAAATGCTCCCGATATTTATTCTGGGCATGATTGCAGCTTTGAAAATTTCCGGTTTCCAGAATATTAACAAAATATACGCTTCTCAGGTGTATGCACCGGTAGAGCGCAATGTTGGGAGAAGTCCTGGAATGCGACTTATGATTGGCACTTTCACATTAACTGAAGCTCAGGAATACCGACCGTTTGCGGAATCTTCTCCCTCTGGTGAGAGCCGCCCACTTAGTGAACAGTCAATCAGAAACCGGCTTTCACGGCTGGAGCCACTGTGTCAGGATGATTACGCAAGTGAATTTGCTATACGTCCTGCGACAAGTCCGCCTCTTCCCTACAGTGATGTTACTGTGAAAAGTGAATTCCCGTCTCAAAAAGATGCTCCACTGCCCCCTGCAGATCAGCTCTTCATGGATACCGATGAAGTACTTTCAGTTATTCGAGTTGTGCCTGAGGGGGAGGCTGAGATTGTTCCCAGCATAAGTGTTACTTTCAGCAGGCCAATGGTTGAGATCTTTTCCCATAAAGAAGCTGCTGAAGTAATCCCGGTTAAAGTGCAGCCTCAGCAGGAAGGAGTCTGGCGATGGATGGGGACTCAAACACTCATATTTGAACCAGAAACCACATTGCAACAGGCTACAGAATATCAGATTGTTGTGTGTGAAGACGCTGTTTCTGCTGATGGAAAGAAAATCAGTGGTAACCGAATCTTTAATTTCTCGACTCCACCCATGAAACTGCAGAATCGTTTTCCCGTCTCTAATGGTGTCTCTACCAAGACGCCGATATTGCTTGTTTTCGATCAAAAAATAGACCCGCAGAGTGTTGCAGAAATGGTCAGAGTGGATGTCGGTGGGCGTAGTGTGGGTTTTAAGGTCGAAGACCCGCATAACTTGCCTGCACAGGTACCGAATAGACAAAGGGAAGAAAACCGAAGGTTGTTATTATCTTTAACAGAGGAACTGCCCCGCTTACAGGAAGTAACAGTAACGGTTCTTCAGGGCGCACCTTCCTTAGAGGGCTCTCTTACCACGCAGGAGGATTACACTTTTTCATTCATTACACATGGTCCGTTCACTTTGAGTAAAGTGTCATGTCGGCGTGGCTACTGCAGTCCTGTTGTGGATTGGAGTTTTAGAGGCAGTAATCCTATAAATGTTTCAAAGTTTGATTTGTCAATGATAAGTGTGCAGCCTGAAGTAGAAGATCTTAGTGTAAATGTAAATTTACAGAGAGATCAGATATCTGTCAGGGGGCGATTCATTGCAGGAGAAAATTACACTGTTCTGTTTTCAGAGGATATCGAAGATGTATTTGGTCAGAAATTAAGCGGTGGTAAAAGGTTTACAATAAATACAAACCATTACATGCCTCAATTTCATGCGGAATACGATGCATTCACCATAGCAGACCCGACCGCTTCACCACGTATCCGGTTGAACACAGTAAACTACACCGAATTGGAAATGAAGGTCTGGAGAGTTTCACCCGAACACTATAGTTCCTACACCAATCTGCATAGCTCCATATGGAATCATTATTTCAGAGGTGCTTTTTTTGACTCATTACCCGGCAATTTGGTTGAATCCAGGAGAATACCTATAGATTATACGCTCAATGAATGGACTGAAACCATTTTAAACCTTGATGAATATCTGCCAAATGGAAAGGGCAATATAATCGTGTGGGTAACTCCTACAGAAAATGCAGAGGGGATAACTTGTCGTTTTAGTACCAGATCCATTCTCCCTCCACATATTCTTACGTGGTATCAGGTTACCGATATCGGACTTGACATTTGGAGAGATCCTGAGCACATTTATGTTTTAGCCACGACTCTTGAGGATGGCAAACCAAATCAGGGAGTAAAAATAGAATATGGCGGGCGCACTAAACTAACAGACGGAAAAGGAACTGCATTGATTGACTCCCTGTCTTCCGATTTCCTGATTATAGCAACCAAAGATAAAGATAGCGCGTTTTTACCTTTAAGACACAACCACTACAAACGTGATTACAGAGGGTTGTTTCATGTTTTTGATGACAGACATATTTACCGCCCAGATGAAGAGGTAAGCATTAAGGGATGGGTCAGAAAGATTGAAAGAAGAGTGGGGGCAGATGTGGAATTGATTTTGACCTCTGAGCCTCTTAGATATACTGTCAGAGATGCAAGGGGTGCACAGATAACTGACGGTACTACCGGGATCTCTTCCTTGGGCGGTTTTGATTTTACCTTTAAAATACCTTCAACCCCGGCACTCGGGAGAGCAAATGTATCGATCGTGGTTGACACTTTTAAATATAACCACACTTTTCAGATCCAGGAATTCAGGACACCCGAATTTGAGTCAGTCACAAGTATATGCCAGGGCCCCCATTTCGCCGGTGATGAATTTGTATCTACAGTAAAGGCGACCTATTACGCCGGAGGGGGTGTTTCAGAAGCCAAAGTAAACTGGAGAATTAGCGCCTTAGGGGTGTCATACACACCACCCAATCAACAGAGCTATTTTTTTGGGAAACAACAATCCTCCTGGTTTTGGCGTTCGCCCCAGTTCGAAACAGCCTGGAACAGTGAGCACTTTCAGGGAACTACTGATCTGTTCGGTTCTCATTCTGTAAATGTCAGTTTCGACCGGTTTACATCTTCCGGACCTTTTGCTTTGAACGCTGTGGCATCTGTTACTGATCTCAACAATCAAAACCAGACATCCTCTGCAAGAACACTCATACACCCTGCCACCTATTATGTAGGTTTGAAAACAGATCAGAATCATTTTGAGCCCGGAAATGAAGTCGCTGTTGAGTGGGTTGTTACAGATGTAGATGGTAATTTAGTGAGTGATGTGCCTGTAAGATTAAGAGCCCAGCGGGTAGAGACTTCTGAACGGACAAATCCCTCTTCTCAAGATACAACTATGGTGTATGAAAGAGAGGTAAACTCACAATCTGAAGCGTCGGTATGGAAATTCACTCCGCAACAGGGAGGTAACTGGAAGATAACCGCTGAGCTTGAGGATAAGCAGGGCAGAAAAAATCAGAGCTCAATATTTCGTTGGGTGCATACTACAGAAATCCAGCCTGCTGAATCTGTGGAACTTCAGAATGTGATGATTTTTCCTGATAAGGACTCCTACAGTGACGGAGATACAGCAAAGCTTCTTTTACAGGTGCCATTTGCACCTTCGGAGGGAGTAGTTTTACTGCAGCGCTACGGCATGGTTGAGAAGCGGCGTATAAAACTGAATGAGACCACGAAAACTCTCCGTATTCCAATTAAAGAGGAGTATGTGCCTAACCTTAATGTGGAAGTCCACTTTGCCGGTGTGACAAACCGAAAGGATGAACAGAGCGGAGCAGCATTGGCGATACAACCTGCACTTGCCAATGGAAGAATCAATCTCTCTGTTCCACCCACAAAGCGAACTCTTTTGATAGAGGCTACACCGCAGAAAACGCATCTCGCCCCCGGAGAAAGCACGAGGCTGAATGTCAGGGTGAGAGACAGTGATAATTCACCTGTTCGTGGCGCCGAAGTCGCAGTCGTTGTAGTGGATGAGGCTGTGCTTGCACTTTCCAGATACACAATGAGAGATCCGCTTGAGGTGTTTTATTCTGTACGCCCAGCCAGTACCTCCTCTATACATAATCGGCCATATGTGGTGTTGGAAAACTTAAACAATGCGTTGCCAGAGAAAACAATAGATGAATCAGTAGGGCCCAGGTCCAGAAGTGCGATAAGCAGCCCGTCAGAGAGTATGGCGAGCCGTACGAGCGGGGAAGAAGGTGCAACCACAATCCGATCCGATTTTAATCCGCTTGCGGTATTTCACCCTGCAGGTCTAACTGATCGCAGGGGAAGGCTTACTGTAGATTTCCAGTTACCCGATAACCTTACACGTTATCGGGTAATGGTGGTGGCGGTAGAAGGTGCAAAACGTTTCGGGAGTGCGGAAAGTAATATGACCGCAAGGCTGCCCCTGATGGTAAGGCCAAGTCCGCCGAGGTTTCTTAACTACGGAGACTCTTTTGAACTTCCGGTAATTTTGCAGAATCAGACAGATGAGTTTATGGATGTTGACGTGGTAGCACGTGCAAGTAATCTGGATTTAAAATCCAAGGGTTATTCAGTCAGAGTCCCGGCAAATAGCAGGGTTGAAGTGCGCTTTCCGGCATCAACCATATCTTCTGGGACTGCACGGTTACAGGTTGCAGGTTTTACTTCCGGTTACTCAGATGCTGTAAATTTGGAGATACCGGTCTGGACTCCGGTTGCTACAGAAGCGTTTGCCACTTACGGAACTGTTGACAGTGGTGCAGTATCCCATATTGTGAAAAGACCCCAGGATGTGCTCTCGCAGTTTGGCGGAGTACAGATATCCACCTCCTCTACAGCTCTTAAGGAGCTGATTGATGCTTATATCTATCTCTTCAACAATGATTTCAACAGCTCAGAGCATATTGCCTCCTCAATAATTCCGGTCGTTGCTTTTGGCGATGTAATACATGCTTTCAATATCCCTGCTATCCCATCCAAAGAGCAGATCAAATGGGATGTAGCGTCCAGAATAAACTTACTTTCTAACCGTCAGAACAGGGATGGGGGATTTTCATTTTGGGGAAGGGAGAGTTCATGTCCCTTTACATCATGTCATGTGACACACAGTTTAGTAAGAGCACATTTGAATGGGTACGATGTTAACGACCGGGTACTCAGTTCTTCACTTTTGTATATGAGAAATATTGAAAGCCATCTGAATATGGTATTTAGCGAGACGGCACGACGCACTATAATTGCCTATTCTCTTTACGTTCGGGCTCTTTATGGTGATTATGATGAAGCCAGGGCTAAACAGCTCATTTCACAAACGTCTATGGAAGAGTGGAGCACAGAAGCCTTGGGTTGGATCCTCTATACTCTCAGTAATTCTCCAGATGCACAGGAAACCCTTAATATTTTAAGATCCTTAAACAACCGGGTTCATGAAACTGCCTCAGATGCACATTTTATTCAGAATAGTTCCTATGATGATAGTTACCTTGTTTTCCAATCCGATTATCGTGGTGATGCAGTGGTACTCGAAGCGCTGATGAAGGTATCACCGGATAATGATCTGATCGTAAAACTTGTTCGCGGGCTGCTTGGGAATAGAAGAGCGGGACGTTGGAGTAACTCCCAGGTAAACGGGTTCGTTTTGCTCGCGCTCTGTGAATATTTCAACAGATATGAAACACAGGATCCCGATTTTATCGGGCGGGCATGGCTTGGATCACAATACGCCGGGGATCACCAATTCCGTAAACGCACCACAGAAACTCATCTTATTGATATTCCGATGCACTACCTTGGCGAAAGGGATAGTGTACAAAATCTGATTCTTCAGAAAGATGGCAGCGGAAGAATGTATTATCGCATAGCAATGAACTACGCGCCGCAAAGCCATACGCTTGAACCTGCAAGTCATGGGTTTAAGGTAGAGAGAAAATATGAAGGAGTGGATGATACCAGCGATGTAAAACTTCTTGAGGACGGCACTTACAAGATAAGGGCAGGGGCACGGGTAAAAATAACAGTAAAGATGTATTCACCTGTCCGCCGTTATCATGTCGCACTGGTTGACCCGCTGCCTGCTGGCTTGGAAGCTTTAAATTCAAACCTTGAGGGGGCTCAGAAAGCGCCATGCTATAAACACTTCGGGCGGTCTTGGAGATGGTATAGACATCAGAACCTCAGGGATGAAAGAGCAGAGGCTTTTACTCCTAAACTATGGGGAGGAGTGTATGAGTATATCTATTTTGCCAGAGCCACTACACCAGGGGAATTTGTTGTCCCTCCTGCAAAGGCCAGCGAAATGTATTCACCTGAAACTTTTGGCCGTTCCGGTACTGATCGGGTAATAGTCCGGTGAGAGAAACGTTGCTGAGGTGTCAGAAGAATTGGTCATGATAATAACTCAGAACAGATTGCTGTTGTATCAAAAAAAAGCTTGTCTGTTTAGAATGGTTTTGGATTTTAGACCTGCACAGTAAAGCTATAGCTATGCATGTTCAATGCACCTGATAATACCTGTTGCTATCTTCTGAAGAGATACCATTCAGTACACATGTTATTAAACCCCAAAAAAAATATGTCTTGGTAGTAAGCATTTTCAGTTTTTATCAGACTTTAGGTTTGGGATATTTATATTTTACACATCATATTGCCGTTTGTGTCAAATGATTCATCGTCTATGTATAGGTCAGGCCATTGTTTCGTAATTGATGTATACATATCCGAATTAAAAAAATAGTCGCTTTAAGGTTTGAACCATGTCAATTTCGGAGAATAACTTGGCGTTTAATATCTGGTGTTAAGATAAACTTTGTGATGTCCATTTTTGCATAATATAAACACACAATTACCCACAGAACGGAGAAGTTATGAAGAGACAAAACAAAATGTTCATATTTTTATCTTTTATGTTA
>LDWW01000041.1 GCA_001045525.1 Chitinispirillum alkaliphilum
ATTGGAGTTCAAACTTAGTTGCTGATTTAAAACCCTTTCACACGGCCTTTTCAGCCCCCCCAAAAAAAAGTACCAGTACCAATGTCAATCGTTTTTAGTGCTATACCAAAAAACAACTCCGTCCCTGTAAAAAACAACTCCGTCCCTGTAAAAAACAACTCCGTCCCTGTAAAAAACAACTCCGTCCCTGTAAAAAACAACTCCGTCCCTGTAAAAAACAACTCCGTCCCTGTAAAAAACAACTCCGTCCCTGTAAATAGCAACTCCGTCCCTGTAAATAGCAACTCCGTCCCTGTAAATAGCAACTCCGTCCCTGTAAATAGCAACTCCGTCCCTGTAAATAGCAACTCCGTCCCTGTAAATAGCAACTCCGTCCCTGTAAATAGCAACTCCGTCCCTGTAAATAGCAACTCCGTCCCATAGCAACTCCGTCCCTGCTTGCCACACCAACCAAAAAAAACTATTTTCCTCTAACTGCAAAACACACTACGAAAGGTGCGTATAGATGAAATTACTCTACAAAGGGAAAACAAAAGATGTATATGCTCTGGAGGATGGAAATTACCTCCTGAAATTCAAAGATGATGTTACAGGGGAAAATGGAGTGTTTGATCCTGGAGCAAATACTGTTGGGCTTAGTATAGAAGGAGCCGGTAAAGCTGGCCTGAAATTAACAAAACTTTTCTTCGAAGTGTTAAAAGAAAAAAACATACCTACTCACTATATCGATGCTGATGTCGAAAATGCCACCATGACAGTTAAACCTGCTACTGTTTTCGGAAATGGTCTTGAGGTAATATGCAGATACAGAGCTGTTGGAAGCTTTTTACGTCGCTATGGCGCATACACAACAGAGGGACAACCTCTGGATGCATTTGTAGAAGTCACAATCAAGGATGATGAGCGACAGGACCCACCCATATCTGAAGACGCTCTGGACATGCTGGGTATAATTTCCAAGGGAGAATATAAAACGTTAAAGGACCTGACCAGAACAATCTCAAATGTGATCAAGGATGAGCTGGCCAAAAAAGATATTGAGCTTTATGATATCAAACTGGAGTTCGGCAGGATCAATAACAGAGATATCGTATTGATTGATGAGATTTCTGGAGGAAACATGAGAGCATACAAAAATGGTGAATATATCGAACCATTAAAGCTCGAAAAACTGATGCTTGAGGCGTAATAATTTGGAGAGTGTAGAATGAGTATCGTTTTACACTCTCTTTGATTGCCACCAAGAATTGTCACACATGTTATACTGTACTCCACTATACCGTAACCCCAAGTTCACTGGCAGCTTCTCCTACGGTGAAAAAAGATCCGGCTATACAAATAACCTCATATTGCGAGATCAAAGCTGTTCTTACAGCATCTTTAACATTTTCCGACACACTTACTTCACCAATAAAATATTCACCAACTGCAGCACTAAGCTCCTCTGGTTTGGCTGATCGTGGATTGTCCGGTTCGCAAAATATTAATGCATCCGCACACTCGGCTATTCTTTCAACCATTTCTGATATTTTTTTATCCCTCATCACCCCTAAAACAACAAGTACACGTTTATCACCAAAATGAGCCCTGACCGTACTGGCCAAAACTTCAATTGAATCTTCATTGTGTGCCACATCGAGTACAACCGTTTTCTCCCCTATGGTTTCGACCTGAAACCGTCCGGGAATCTTTGCACTCCTTAGTCCGGTTTTCATTGAACACGGGTCTGCAACACCACTCTTTTCTATCGCTGTAAGAGCCAGAGCTGCGTTAATTGCCTGAAATGTTCCCAAACAGGGAATATCAAACTTTTGGTGCTTCCAGGTAAAGCAAGTTTTATTACCTCCACTTGCCAGATCAAAAACATCGGCAGCACCAACAAAAGTCAATTCACACTCATTTTCCTCACAACAATTTATAGCCCTGTTGATTATATCCGGCCTTTCCGGCAAAGCCATAACAAGCGGTACTTTACTTTGTATTATACCAAGTTTTTCACCTGCTATATCATACAGAGAAGAGCCCAGGTATTCAGCATGATCCATTGAAATTTTGGAAATAATTGAAATCTCCGGCCTAACGATATTGGTGGCATCAAGGCGCCCTCCCATTCCGGTTTCATAAACAGCCCACTCCACGTTTTCTCTTCTGAACAATTCAAAAGCGATCAGAGTAGACGCCTCAAAAAATGTGAGATTATACTTCTCTATAAGATGTTCAATATCATGGTACACCTCTACCCATGATTGTTTCTCAACTGAAACCCCGTTTATTCTGAACCTTTCACTGAAATCAAGAATATGGGGAGATGTGAACAAGCCGGTTTTAAACCCCTGAGCCCGCAGTATAGATTCAAGAAAACTGCAGGTGCTACCTTTTCCGTTTGTTCCGGCTACATGAAAGCAACGACAGAAGTTTTGTGGATTTCCACACTCTTCTGCAACCCTAACCATCCGTTCCAATTCATACTTTATGCCCCGGTTAACTCTTGAAAACAATCTTTGGCTGATTTTTTCTGCTGAATCTGTTTTGCTTAACATAAAAACATACCTGAAGAATGGTTACACCTGCATTATTCCCCTGCGTACCATCATGACCGCAATAGCAGCAAGGAAGAGACTGGCGATTTTTGAAATTATCTTCACACCCGAATCCCCTACAACTCTAACTATGAATCTGGAAAAAAACAGAATAACACCTGTGATAATTATTATCGAAATCATAGCACTTACAGTGGGAAACAAGCCATACTCTCTGGTTAACAACATACCGGTGGTCAAAACAGCCGGCCCCACGATAAGCGGTACCCCTATTGGCACTGGTCCAAGCTGCTCTGGTTCAATTCGTCTCATTGACTTCTCCACTGTGAGCAAATCATTGACAGATATGATAAACAGAATGATCCCTCCAGCAATAAGAAAATCAGATACCGTTACACCTAAAAGCCTCAACAATGCCTCTCCTCCAAAAAGAAACAACATTGAAACAAGCATCGCTGTAACAATGGAAGAGACAATGATCTTGTTTACGGTCTTTTTACCAGCCCCCTCAACCATCCCTATAAAAATCGGTATTAGTCCGATTGGATCTACAGCGACAAAGAGAGGGACAAAACAGACCCAAAAATATTCAAGCATCAGTTACACCCTGTTTGGACTAAAGGTTTATCTAAATCCCTGCCGAATATTTTTCCAGTGCTTTTTTCACAGAGTTTCGAATCTCCAGATCCAAAAGTCCGTTTGTGGCTACATACTGTCTGGTGTGCACATTGACATCCTCACCATTATGCCCTTTCATCATCCCACCGGCTTCAAGAAGAATAGATGCACCGGCCACAAAATCCCAAGGCTTTTCATCAAACTCTATCAAGGCATCGGCCTTACCCTCTGCAAGATAGGTCAGATTTCTGCAAGATGCACCAAGCATTCTGATATTGAAAAACTTGTTTGAAACTTCTGACAACACCCCAAGCTTTACCTTACCCTCCTGATGAACACCAGAATCGTAAAGCAAAGTAGCATCTTCAAGAGCAGAGCTTTCAGAGACCTTTATTGGAGTATCATTCTTAAAGGCTCCAGCTCCTCTTTCCGCGGTGTAGAGTTCCTCGTATGAAGGCAGATAGATCACACCAGCCGCAAACTCCCCCTTATACATCAACCCGATACAAACTCCATACATGTTTATTCCACGAATGAAATTATGGGTACCATCAAGAGGGTCAATAACCCAAAGATAATCATCTCCCCCCTGCTCCCCGCTCTCTTCTGCCAGTATCGAATGGGAGGGATAATCCCCTTTTATTCTCTGAATGATCATCCTCTCAGATTCTTTGTCAAGATTAGTAACCAGACTCTTATCAGCCTTCTTCTCCACCTGTTTTATGCTCTCAAAATGTTTGAAAAGAAAGTCCCCTGCTTCCAGAGCTGCTTTCTGCGCTGTTTTCATAAAATCATTCATTTCAGGTCTCCTGCTTATTAAGCTGAGTGGAAAGAGAAAAATACAAGAGAAAGATGTGCCAAAAATTTCACCATCTGAGAGTACGCTCAAATAACAGAATCGCGTACGTAGCGAAAATTCCAGTCATGCATTACCGGCTGAAATCCAAATGAAAGCAAATCCTGTTTCAACTGCTCAACAGAACGCTCATCTGCAATTTCAAACTGAGAAACCGATGAATCTGAATCTTTATGACCCACATAGGTGGAAACCCCTGCAGACATCTTGGTAGGACCCATTGGAAGAATGGAATCTCTCAGCTCTCCGGACTCTCTGGTCGAAACTGTTATGCCTACGGTATTCAGGAAGATTCTCGATGCCACTATGAACTGTACAAACTTCCTGTCATTAACGCTATGTTCAACCGGAAAATCAGAAGCAAACGGGCGCAATCTTGGAAATGAGAGTGAAATCTCAGTTGAGGGGTACTTGCTCTGAAGATAGAGGGCATGAACAGCAGAATAAAACACTTCAGCATATGGATTATGAAGACCAAGAAGTGCACCTACCGTTACAGAACGGATCCCCCCCTTACATGCACGCTCGGGAGCTAAAAGCCTGAACAGAAAATCTTCCTTTGGTCCACCCCTGTGGAGATTTTTGTATAGGGGCTCGTTATATGTCTCCTGATAAATCGTAAGTCCGTCAACCCCACAGTTTATAAGCTCACTGTATTCACTTTGCGATAAAGGGTACACTTCGATAGATATAGATGAGAAAAATTCTTTCAGCACCCTTACGCACTCTTTGAGATAACCGACCCCTGCAGCCCTGCGTGATTCTCCGGTAAGCAGCAGAATATGACGGATTCCCATACTGCTTATTCTCTGTGCTTCCCGGCGCACTTCACTGATCGGAAGATGCTTGCGGGGGATTTTGTTCTGAATAGAAAAAGAGCAATAGGGACAGACGTTTTCACAGATGTTTGAGACATAAATTGGCGTAAAAAGAAAAATAACATTGCCGAACTGACGCCTTGTGATATCTCTTGCCCTGCAGGCCATCTCCTCCAGATAAGGCGAGGCGGCATCGCTTATAAGTGTGAGAAAGTCAAAAGGAGTAAGACGATTACTGGAAAGGGCACAACGAACCTTGTGATCAGAGACCGAAGAGAAAAACGTATCAAAATCGAAATCGGCATATTGTTGGAACTGCTCATGAAAACTCATTTTTCCTTCTACTCTCCAAGGAATCCGGTAAGGGGTGAGGATGCCCGAGCTTTAGAGGAAACAGAACTTAGCCCCGCAAGGTAGGCTAGACGACCAGCTTCCACCGCAAGCCTGAAAGCTCTTGCCATGCTCACCGGATCATCACTTGTGGCAATTGCGGTATTGAGCAAAACGGCATCTACCCCAATCTCCATTGCCTGTGCAGCATGGGAGGGTTTTCCGATACCGGCATCCACGATAACAGGGATTGTCATTTCTGAAACCAAAATTTCAATAAGCTCAAGGGTTTTTAAACCGCGATTACTGCCAATGGGTGCTCCAAGAGGCATTACAGCCACAGCCCCGGCATCCGCAAGACGTCTTGCGGTGTAAAGATCGGGACTCATGTAGGGAAGAACAACAAAACCATCCTTTACAAGAATCTCTGTTGCACGCACCGTTTCAAAATTATCGGGAAGCAGATAAACGTTATCAGATATCACCTCGATTTTTATCCAGTTTCCACATCCCATTGCACGTGCAAGACGGGCCAAACGAACAGCTTCCTCTGCCGTGCGGGCTCCGGAGGTGTTGGGAAGAAGTATTTTATCCTCAGGAATACAGGAAAGCATGTTTTCCCCTGGATTGTCAAAATCGATGCGTCTGAGAGCAACGGTAATTATGTCACACTGTGCTGCATCGAGCACATCCTTTATTATTCTGTCATCCCTGTATTTTCCCGATCCAGTGATTAGTCTTGACCGAACGACCTTCGAACCAATCACAAGCTCATCATTATTTTTACCAACCATAATCATCCCCCACCAACAAAACGAAGAATCTCCAGTACATCACCTTCATCGGGAGATGTGTGTGCAAATTGAGAACGTTCCAGAATTTTCCCATTCAGCTCAACCACAACCTGTGTGGGTTCTATTGAGCGGGAAAGTATAATATCAAGAACTGTTGATCCATTTTCAACAGATACTTCATTTCCGTTAAGACAAATTTTTCCCATTTATATTCTCAACCTTAAATTGTTATCAGTTACACATGTTCGCCGGCTTTTACCGAGTCAACAATCCATGAGTTTCCACCTATAACAGCACCTTTGCCAATTACAGTTTTGCCCCCCAGAATAGTGGCATTGGCATAGATTATCACATCATCCTCTATGTCAGGATGGCGTTTCTGACCTTTTCTAGGATTTCCCTCCCTGTCAAAAGGAGATTTTGCCCCTAAAGTCACACCCTGATAAATTTTTACATTGTTACCAATACAGCAGGTTTCCCCAATCACAACACCGGTACCGTGATCTATAAAGAAGCTATGCCCGATTTTTGCACCCGGGTGGATATCTATTCCGGTTCTGGAGTGAGCCCGTTCAGACATTATTCTGGGGATTATCGGCACATCCAGCTCATAGAGAAGGTGGGCTATTCTGTAAGTAGCTATTGCTTCGATACAGGGATAACTCAAAATAATCTCATCGATATAGTGAACCGCAGGATCACCGGCCTTAGCCGCTTTAATATCAAGAACAAGGGTCTCCCTTAAACCGGGAAGTGATTCGATAAGATGTATAATTGCACTTTGAGCCCTCTGTTCACAGTTACAATCTTCACATCTATCCCGCTGACAGCGGTAACGGTACACATCCCGAACCTGTTTTCCAAGTCTGAAAGATATATGCCTGAGCATATCGGCAAGATAGAAATTCATATCCCCGGATGTGACCTTTTCTTTGCTGTAGTACCCGGGGAACAGGACCGCAAGGATATCATCGAGAATTTCATAAATATCCTGTCTTCCAGCGAGACTAAGAGCATCTTCAGCCCTGAAATTTCCGTTCCCCTGAATCCCGGCTTCAAGGCAATCTACAATTCCGGGCAGTTTTTCATTCATCCACTTAGTCAAATTCATTTTTTCTCCTGAGAGATCAAACCATACTGGTTACATGTTGCTTCATGAATAGATTTGATCCATTGTGAAAAGAACTCTATTCTATGAGAACGCCAGGTGTTAACCGGGTTATTCAGGTCAATGTTTTTGGGAGGATCGACATCCTTGCGTCCCTTGAGTATGTCCCTGTTATATTCTTCAATGAGACGATCAGGTTCATATTCCGGATGTCCGAGGTGGACCAAAAACCGCTTGTCCCTGCTCTCAAAAATGGTATACCCGGCGTTTTCTGCGTAGGCAAGAAGATGGATGTTACCCCTGTCTCTTTCCTGCTCAAGAATCGTATCGGAAATCCCGGAGTGTCTGCTCTGAGCACACCAAAACACATCGTCCATTTCACCTGTTACATCATGATCGCGATCAAGATTGTAAGTCTTGTACACACCAAAAATTTTCTTCCTGCAACACTTTTTGTCCAGGCCCAGAAATTTCCCAAGTGCCAATCCCCCCCAGCAGATACCAAGGGTGGATATAATATTTTTCTGAGCGTAGCCAAGAATCTCCTTAACCTCGGGCCAGTATACCACATCATCAAACGGTATCTCTTCAACCGGTGCACCGGTGACTATAAGTCCATCAAGATCCTGCTCTGCGATAGCCTGCTCAAAAGGGATATAGAGCTTATCTAAATGGGATTGATTACTGCTGTTATACTTGTGTGTCTTGAGCCTTATCCAAACCGGCTCGATCTGCAGAACAGATCTGCCTAAAGGATGAAGCAGACTCAGCTCATATGTCTCAGCCTTGGGCATGATATTCAAAATGCCAATACGCAAAGCTCTAATATCTTCTCTCAGCGCCTCGTCCTGAGTGATGCACTGAATTTTACCGTTTTTCAAAGCTCCTGTACCGTGATAATCACCTGGCAATACAATTGTCATTTAATTCACACCTCTGATTTTAAAACTTTGAGCTTAGACTTGCTGCTACTTTTCCTGTTAAAAACCCCATTGGTGTCCTGGATTCGATTGTCCATTATGGAAGATACACTCAATAACAGGGTTAGCTAATAAAAATAATACATTCATATGTGCATTTGGTTTTTTATTGCAAAAGATTAGAGCGGGTTAAAATATCAGACAGTTTCCCGGAAAAACCGGGATTAAACGAAAGCAGTTTTACGGATTGTTTTATCATATACTGCAGGGCAAACCCACCAAAAAACTCAACCCCAAAGTCGCAAAACACCTTAGAAAAAACACCTAACCCGTCGCAGAAACGGCACAAACAGATACTGCACCTACTTTTTCACTCTGTTTTTTTTCAGATAATGGGCGCAGGAGGAGATTGCCCGAAAACAGAATCTGCCAGTTCTCTGAACACATCCCTTTTTTTAATTACGATTCTGGAGCCATCAAGTTTCAGCAAATTTTCACATTCAAACCGATTCAATATCCCTGAGATTTCTGAATATTTCAAGCCCAGAATATCCATAACCTCCCCCTCAAGAAAATCCAACCCAATCGCAAAACCCTCTTTACAGGGATAACAGTTTGGCGTTGATGCAACTAAATCGATCAACGCAGCAACCTTGTCACTTCTGTCCCTGCTTGCAGCATTGTCAATTTTGTTATCCAGCTCGCGCAATCTTTTCACCAGAATCTCGGAAATTTTCCTGAGCCATTCAGGTATTTCACTTGTTAACTTTTTAAAGGCTTGCCCATCGATGCAATACGCCTCCACATCTTTGATCGCTACGCCGGTTGCACTCCGTGCTCCCCCATCCAAAGCGGCCATTTCACCTATTATCATCCCGGGTTTGACTCTGTCCAATTCTATTTCTGATAAACCCTCAACTTTGAATATCCTGACTTCACCCGATTTAAGGATGTATAATTCGTTAGTCCTTTCCCCCTGCTTGAAAAGATAGTTTCCCTGAGGAAAACGAACCAGCTTGCCGGAGGCAGAATCACACACTCCAAGCCCCCCTAAGTGTTAGTTTGAGATTGCACCGGTATCGACAATCCAAGCATCTTCATATCCCAGATTCCTGACTTGCGGCAGTTTTGATTCAGCCTCTGCTCTGGTTGAAAACTGACCGGCAAACAGCTTGTAAAACGGATCATCAAATACGATTACCAGGGGAATGGATGAATCTGCTTGAAGATTCTCTTTTTCGCGGGTAATCATTTCAGCCTGAGTTGAGGCAACGATCTGAATTCTGAACCTCTGTGTGTCACTTGCATCTACAAATTGCTGCTGCGATATCACTTCAACGGCTTCTGCAGGGGATGAAGAGGATCGGGATGAAAAGGAGACCTCGCTACCTCTGTTCAGGGTGTCAAGAAAAGTCAATTGAATATCCCTGTCAAACTCCTCCTCTGGTACAGGCACACTTCTGGCGGCTGCACTCGCTCCGTTAGATATCACTATCAGAAACATCCATCCCACAAACCATCTGCGCATAAAACATCTCCCTGGTAATTGGCAAATTTAGAGTAAAAGTTGTATTTTATTATAATAAATAGATTTAACCCTGGAGTCAAGAATTCTTAACCACAGACAACATTATCAGCGGATAAAAGCCCGGCAAACCTTCAGTTATGCGCCAAGCAGATTTAGCCGCTTTTATTATATAAAGATCGTACTCCTTGTTCTGGTAACTGCCGGAGTTACATGGTATGCCCGTCAGGGAAGAGGTAACCCGCTTAGAGCACCTGCAAGCCTCGAAGTGAAAATCACTCAAAACGGCCATATCCTCTACTTCTCCCACACACGGGAGGGAAAAAGAGAAAAAACAGTTTTTCTTACCTTTGAACCAAACACAGAAACCAGAGTACCTGTTATACTAAACCACAAAAAACAACCATATGATCTGATATCAGTTGATCACCACAAAATAAATCCTGACATGTTTTCAACCCCACCCAGAAAATGGTACATAATCAAAACCGGCTTATCCCAAACATATATACCTGAAACGTGGCCCGCACCCCATACAGGTACAGGCGTTTCGATCGGGGAAAAATTCTCAGCCCGCAGAGTGTCTGTATTTAAAGATACCCCCAATGATGCAGTATTGCTTGATTTCTATGGTTCATCTGTACTTATACTTGACCGCGACTCAAAGCTGCAGCAAACCCCTCATCAATCAGCTTTAAGGGAAAAGGTCGACATTCTAATAATATCACAAACCGACTCAGCACAAATAGAGCAACACAGGATCTCCCTCAGACCAAGGTTTCTGATAACCTCAGCCCTGTGTACTACAACCGAAACAGCTCCAAATGTCCTAACCCCACCGGAAATCCCATGGATAATCTCTTTTGAAAAAAACACCCAAAACAGGCTGATTCTTATAGATCAAAACAGTGAAAAACAAATTCTGCCCTATGGTGGTATTGACAACCAACTTTAATTAATTTGAAATATAGAAATAAAGATATCCATTAATATATTATTTATTCTGTACTGTTTATTTTTACAGCTTTATCAAACAAGTATATTGAAGAACTGGCTGACTTTACTGTATAATAAACAGTGTTTGCAGTTTTTCTATTAAGCACAAACAGGAGATATTTAAATCCGCTATGCCGAAAAAACTTGGTGAAATCCTGGTTGAGAATCAAATGATTACTAAAGAGCAGCTCCTGGAGGGTTTAAAATACCAGACAGTGCATGGCGGAATGCTTGGGGAAGCCCTGATTGCCACCAATGCGATTGCAGATGAAGATGTAATAACCCGATTTATATCAAAACAACTCAATGTGGGTAAGCTCTGCCTTAAAGATCTTGATTTTGACCCTGATGTAGTGAATCTTGTTCCTCTCGACATAGCGCAAAAGTACACAATCATACCTGTAAATAAAGTAAACAGGACCCTTACCGTTGCCATAAGTGATCCTAAAAACATTTTTATGCTCGATGCTGTTAAATTTTTAACCGGATGTACGGTTAAACCGGTCATCGCAAGTACCAGAGAGATCCAGGATGCCATAAATCTTAATTACACCCATAGCGATGGTGTCGATTCCATACTTAACGATATAAAGGCAGAATCCTTTGAAATTGTTCCCGGAGAAAAAGATCCGGAACCGGAGGATATCGCAAAGGAAGTTTCTGAGGCCCCGGTTGTAAAACTGGTCAACCATCTCATAATAGAAGCGGTGAGGAAAAATGTCAGTGACATACATATTGAAACATATCAAAGGATTCTAAGAGTACGGTATCGTCTTGATGGTAAGCTTATTGAGATGTCCCCGTTACCCTACAGATTACGCTCTTCGGTTATCTCAAGAATCAAAATCATGGCAGATTTGGATATCTCTGAGAGAAGACTGCCTCAGGATGGGCGCATTAAAATCAAAACCGGCCCCAAAACAGTTGACATCCGTGTCTCAACCACTCCCACAATTTTTGGAGAGAAGGTTGTGATGCGTATACTGGACTCATCAAATCTGATGCTCGACATGTCAAGCTTTGGCATACCCAAACTTGGCCTGCGCAATCTCAAGGAGGCTCTCAGTGCCCCATATGGAATGATACTTGTAACCGGCCCGACCGGTAGTGGAAAAACCACAACCCTGTATTCAGCTATGAGCTCTCTTAACAAGCCCGATATCAATATCATGACCGCAGAGGATCCTGTAGAGTACAATATTGATGGAATAAATCAGGTAAACGTTAATCACGATATCAACCTTACCTTCGCTTCTGCCCTGCGCTCCTTTCTTCGCCAGGATCCGGACGTTATAATGGTGGGAGAGATACGTGACCTTGAAACAGCAGAAATAGCAGTCAAAGCTGCTCTGACCGGCCATCTTGTATTAAGCACCCTTCACACAAACGATGCCGCCTCCACTCTTACCCGCCTTATCGATATGGGGATTGATGCATTCCTGGCAGCTTCATCTGTAAGGCTGATTATCGCTCAGCGACTTATTCGTCTGATTTGTACAAACTGCAAAGAGCAGATCGATCACACCAATAACGAATATGTCTCTTTTCTCAACTTGCCGGAAGAGGAGTTGAAGACACTGAAACTTTACAGGGGAAAAGGGTGTTCAGTCTGTAATAACACCGGATTTAAAGGAAGAAGCGGTTTATATGAGGTATTACCAGTTACTTTGGATATTCAAAATCTTGTGAACGAAAATGCATCTGCCGATAAGATCCAGAAAAAAGCACTGGAAGGCGGAATGATGAGCTTGCGTATGTGTGCACTGGAAAAATTGAAGCAAGGTCTCACTACAGTAGAGGAAGTTCTGGGAGCCAGTTCTTAAAATTGAATACTATTAAAACATAACTTTCAAAATTAAAAATAATGGGTCAGCTATGATTACAATGAATGAGATGCTAAAGAAGATGTTGGATATGAATGCCTCTGATATTCATCTTACAACCAATTCCACACCACTTTACCGCATTGATGGTCGGCTCAAACCAATGAGTACTGAGAAACTGACTCCCGATGATGTGCTCAGGCTCGCCTACAGCATTATGAATGAAACCCAGCGCAAACAGTTTGAACAACAAAAAGAGGTCGATTTCTCATTCGGGGTGCAAAATCTCGCCCGTTTCAGGGCAAATGTTTATCTCCAGAGAGGATGCTGTACCTGTGCAATCAGACAGATACCCTATTTAATCAAATCTATCGAAGAGCTTGGGTTACCCCCGATAGTTACCAAGCTCACCGAAAGACCAAACGGCCTGGTGCTTGTCACGGGTCCCACTGGTAGCGGAAAGAGTACAACACTTGCAGCAATGGTTGACAAAATAAACACAGAGCGGGAAGGTCATATCCTCACTATTGAAGATCCGATTGAATTTATACATAAGCATAAAAAATGTATCATAAATCAAAGAGAAGTACAACAGGACACACACAGCTTCGCCAGTGCTTTGAGAGTTGCCCTAAGACAGGACCCCGATGTAGTGCTTATCGGTGAGATGCGTGATTTGGAAACCATACAAGCAGCATTAAGTATCGCAGAAACCGGTCACCTTACCTTGGCCACTCTTCATACAAACTCCGCAGCCCAGACAATAAACAGAATAATAGATGTGTTCCCCGCAGATCAGAAAGCAACTGTACGGGCGCAGTTGTCAATGGTTCTTGAAGGGATAATCTGTCAGGCTCTTATCCCTAAAATTGGTGGTGGAAGAGTTATGGCGTGTGAAATAATGGTTGCAACCATGGCTGTCAGATCACTTATAAGAGATGATAAGACTCATCAGCTGCCCGGTGTTCTGGAAATCGGGCAGAAATATGGTATGCAAACCATGAACAGCGAGCTTATCAAACTGTATCAAAGACGTTTAATTTCAAAAACAGATGCATTGGGCAGAAGTCCTGATCCAGAGCACCTAATCAAGTATATTGGAGATTTTTAAGAATCGCTTATTGAAAAAACAGTATATTATAAATTACTGATAAAAACAGGAGAAAAATATGGCTCATTTCCTATATACAGGTGTATCCAATACAGGCAAACAGGTTAAAGGCGAGATCCAGGCCGGCAACAGAGATGAAGTGGTGAGCCTGCTGAGGAAAAAAAGGATCAGACCGGTATCGGTTAAAAGAAAAAGCATGGAGATAAATCTTTCCTTTGGGAATGAAATCAAACTAAAAGATGTCTCCAGACTTACTCGTCAGTTCTCAGCCATGGCCTCCGCCGGTCTTCCCCTGGTCCAGTGCCTCGACATTCTTGCCACTCAGACAGAAAACAAAGCACTGGCAAAAATTATCCATCAGGTTTCAAGTGATATTCAGGGTGGAAGCACTCTTGCAGACGCAATGTCCAAACACCCTAAAGCCTTCAACAACCTATACTGCAATATGGTTGCATCCGGGGAGGCTTCCGGAAATCTCGACACCGTACTGAACAGATTAGCAGAGTATCAGGAGAAAGCAGAAGCCCTTCGCAGGAAAATAAAAGGGGCTATGACCTACCCTGTAATTGTTGCCTTCGTGGCGGTTGTGGCTACTGCTGCCATGCTTTACTTTGTGGTACCTACTTTTGCCCAGATGTTTATCGATATGGGCGGTGGCCTTCCAGCACCAACTCAGATTGTCATGAACATATCCAACTTTTTACAGAAATATATTATTCATATGTTAATCGCTATTACTGTAATATTGATTGGCTTGATGCAGTATTATAAAACAGACAACGGCAAGTTGGTTATAGATAAAATAAAATTAAAATTGCCGGTTCTTGGGGATCTGGAACGAAAAAGTGCTGTGGGCCGCTTTACTCAAACCCTTTCAACCCTTCTGACAAGCGGTGTCACCATTCTTGATGCACTATCGATAACTGCCAAAACTGCAGGTAATAAGGTAGTTGAACTTGGAATTTTAAAAACTCTGGAAAAAATAACCGGAGGACTCACAATTGCAGAGCCATTAAAGGAAACAGGGGTTTTTCCGCCAATGGTGATTCATATGATCTCAGTTGGTGAAAAAACCGGTGACCTTTCTGATATGCTCAAAAAAGTGTCAGATTTCTATGAAGAGGAAGTTGATGCTGCGGTTGAAGCCCTGACCTCTGTAATTGAACCCATAATGATCATTGTAATGGGTATAGTGATTGGAGGAATTCTGGTCTCAATGTATCTGCCTATGTTTGAAATGATAGGTACAATCGGCTGATTTAAAATTTGTCCCTTAAAATGGAAAAAGATATTTTTTATAAAATACCTATAAAGTTTCGCCTGAATCTGCCGATATATAGAATAGGACAAGAAAGGCGGTTATAAAATGAGAATTAGTACTGTTTCTCAGCCACTCAATGCCGAAATGAGAAAAATCGACAGTGCTCGGAAAAACGAGAAGTCCTCTGGTGCAAATAAGACTTCCGGAACCGATCGCTCTGAGTTTTCTGCTAAAGGCAAAAGGCTGAACGAAACAAAAGCCCAAATCGAAAATATCAGTGCTTCACTTTCAGCCGTTCCTGAAGTAAGAGAGGATAAAGTGGCTGAAGTCAAGTCAAAAATCGATAGTGGGTTTTATAATTCTGAGGAGTTTATTGACAAGCTGGCGGACAAAATGCTTAACGATTTTGGCGTAACAAAATCTGATTGAGTTTAATCCCGATACCCGCTTCCTCCTTTGATCAATTATGCATATTTTCTTATGCCGCCCCACTGCTATGTCCCAAGCTCTTTGTAAAAATATAAAAAATTTTATGATTGATTGATAATATTACTTGCCATCGAAGAGCATAATATTTATTTTATCTATTCTTACTGGGGTGTCGTCCAATGGCAGGACTCTGGATTCTGGTTCCAGCTATCGAGGTTCGAATCCTTGCACCCCAGCCATTTTTTTATCCAAAAAAAATTCGCCGCTATCGTCTAGTGGACTAGGACGGATGGTTCTCAGCCATCAAACCGGGGTTCGATTCCCCGTAGCGGTACCAAAATATTGACCCGTAACTCATTGATTCCATATCCAGCTTCTGCATCTATAAAGATAATTCTTCTCTTTTTTTCTATTCCGGCAGCCTCAAGCGTCTGAAACAGTCGCTGTGTAGTTTTGATTTTTATCCGATCATCAAAATACATCGCATAATTATCCCCCCTTACCTCACTAACTGCTTAAAGAGGTTTTTATTGCTCACGTCAATTTTTACATGTCTAATTCCTGAACGCAAAAGTCCGGAATATATCTTTGAACGATTGTAGTCGCCGTATTCATCAAAAGGCAGGTAGTGTTCGCAAATCAATAGCCTGAGAGGCCTGAAGGGTTCTCGATAGCTTGGGGGCCAGGTGGTGTAAAGGTGTTTTGTGTGTGTGTGAGATACATGTTTTTACCTGATCGATTCCGATTTCATCAGTCTTTTGCCCAATGCAACAAAGTCTCTGAGAACACTTTTCCGAATTCGCTTTCACCATAGTGATTTTCAATCCATTGTGCTATCCACTCAAAGTCGATTACAGCTTCTGTGCCGCAATTTTTGTATTAGGCTGGACATACACAATCTTTATGGAATCAGAAACAGACTTGTAACTTTTTTCCGAATCCAGAAGCCCTAAAGAGATCATTTTTGCATTAAGATGGTTGTACTTTACCTTATAACTGCTTACCGATGCAATCGCAGAATACCTTCAACTATCGCCTTCATACCCACAGCTTCGGCTTCTTTGAGATAAACATCCTGTTTTTCCTGCGGGAACCGGAATCTGTCTTCACTTCAACCAAGAGTGTTGTCCTGATTTTCCAGACAGACAAAAATCAGCCCTGTAGGATCTTTATTGCGAAGTTTGATCCTTCATATTTTGGTTTTACCGTACCAAGTCGAATGGGAAGCTCAGGGATGATCCCTGTAATCTCATCATTCCATAACTCAGCTACGATATCAGACAGATAGTACCCGATCAGACTGTCAATTCGAGGCTCCGCCTTATATGCCGGTAGCCTCTTCCAGTCTTTCATAATTTCAAAGTAGTGTTTCCAATCCATGACGTTTTTTTCTATTTCTTAACAAGCATCCTCTGCAGAAGCTCTTTCTTAAACTCCTTATTCGCAGCTACCATGTAGCCCTGTGGAGTACCTGTCTATTAATAGTGCAGCATCCCCCACATTGTTCCATCCTCTTTCAAAAGGGAAAAACTGTTTAACCATACGAATTACAGTTAAGAAATCATACCTGTAGCTTATGTAATCTGTATCCTTTACCGAAGGGGCTCTGCCCTTGAGAAGATCAAATGCACTTTGGAGTATATTCCATATCTTCTCACGTTCTGAAATGCTCTTGTCATAATGAAGCAATAAGCCTCCACTACCCTGTGACATCACACTCCCTCCATCTCCAAAGAAAATATCCATAAGCTGGGCTTTGGAAATCTGATAATCCATGAGATGAACGGATGGATCTGTTAGGGAAAGTCTTGAAGCATCGGTGTGTGCCTGCACAATATCGAAGATTGCAGTATGATAAAAGTTGTTCCCAATAGAGAACCTGTCGGATGCGTTGGGGTCATCGGCAGTCTTCTGGTAGGTAACAGGGCTTAAATCTTCTGCTACATAACTCAATCGATTCAAAAGCCCCTGTCTATAGAAAAGTAACATTGCAGCAACTCCCATATAGCGGTCTTGGGCTGCAGACAATGCCTGTTTCCAGCAAATATCAGTTGAATAATCAAGAACATCATATATGGTATACATAGTAAGAGCGCTTTTTATCAGTGCGTTTATGGTATGTGCACTGTTTTTAGGGGTACCACCATGTATCCCGCGCATGTAATAGCCCATGAATTCATTCGGGTTGATATTGCGAATAGGATACGGGGCATTTTCCAGTTGTGCTTGATAGGCTGGATAAAAATGTGGGTAGTATGAAGCCCTTTCAAGACCAGAAAGAGCTTCAACGCTCCAAAACCCATATTCAGTCCCTGAAGTAAATTTAGGGTTAAAGGAGTCGCTACCCGCGAAAGTTTCTACTACCGCCATAGCTGCCATCAACTGCATATCCACATTCATGTATTCCTGTCCCATGGCCAGAGCCATCCAGTACATAGGACCATGTTCTTCTGTGAAATTCACCTGTGTGTTTCTGGCCTCGAAACCATCGGAAGGTATAGGGAACTGAATCTGAGTTTCTTCACCCCAGGAATCCAGGAAACCCCCGGAGTAATCTCCACCATACCGTCCCAGACTGTCATATGTTTCATAACGGTATGCAGAATCGTAAAAAGATGGGTTATCTGCAATATGATCCTCCAGATCAATTACAAGATTCCAGACAAATTTTGCATATACAGAAATATCACCAACGGAGCCTGAATCGATATGTGTCAATTTTTCTGTAAAATTGTTGTCTCTGTACCAGCCCTCAAAGGTGTAATCTGTTTTTGAAGGGGGCAGAAGCAATATTGTATCTGTTTCAATTGTATAGGTTTCAAGGTTATCCGGATGGTTCTCCCCACCATTGACAATGTAAGTTATTGTGAACACAGCAGGCTTCCATTTGGCATACAGCGTATGGTCTTCATCCACTGTAACAGTATTATCATAGGTTATCCTTTCACCCTCTCCCCCGTCTTCTGTCCACCACCCATCAAATGAGTAACCCTCACGACTTGTTGCTGCAAGTGAACCATAGGCTTCACCATAAACCACCTGTTTCGTTTCAGGCAAAGGGGTCCCTCCATTGGGATCAAAATGTACCGTTCGGGTGAACTTTACGGTGAAGTTATCCGTTTCAGTCATCAGCCCATCACTGTCTTTAGCCACCCATGAGATGTTTACCAATTTTGATTGAGTTGATCTTATTGTAAACTCCGGCGTATAGGTACTGTCGGTCCAGTTATCGCTGTCAACACTCCAGTAATACTTTTCAATAACACAGTTGTCATCAGCCGCCTCTGCAGACACGGTTATGGTAACTGAATCTGTTAGGGTTAAACTCACACTCGTATCACTTACCCCAACCAGCACCGGAGGTCTGTATGGTGAAAAGGTGGGTATCTGCACATTACCTGCAGTTGAAGGGAAATCAATGGTCTCGCTTCTTCCGATAAAAACAGAATCCTGGTCATATACCTTGATGTATACTGAATAATTCTGAATTTCTGCGGAAGACACGAAATAAACAAATCCACTGTAAGCATCGCTTGCGCTGTTATACCACAGGTTCACAGTGCGGGGTTCAGCAATATTATCTCCGCTCAAAATGGCATTAATAAATCCAATCTCTACTCCGTCCTGTGCATTTAATTTTCCGGATATATCTCTTTGGACTGTTGTCAAATCGGGCAGGGAGTCAATCAAAACAGTAAGCACTTTTTTTGAAATAATCTGGTTTTTCCTTTCGATAATCAGTGTGTCTGATCCTACTCCTGCTGCTTTTGCCGTTCTCTGTATATCGGAATAGGTTGTTTCACTATTTCTGATCATACCTGAAGGAAGGTTGTAGTTATCGCCCAACCGTGCAAGCCTGAATGTTGATATATCAGTTCCAATTTGAAGTTTTACAAGATAAACCCCTGATGAATAAGTGATTGACTGATTTGATGCAAGGGGATAAAAATGGTAATTGCCCTGTGAAAGATTTTGGTGTAAAGCAGTTGAGATAAGTCTTCCATTTATACTGTATACAGACACCCTTACATTTCCTGACCCTGCAAGAGAAAAAGAAACTCTGCCATTGTTAAGCTGCGGTCTTGAAAATGTTTTTTCATAACGCCCACGAGTAATTGGAGTTGTTGTATTTGATATCCGGTATACTCCATCTGAATCAGTAGTATCTGACAGTCCGGCACTGCTAAGAGTAGCAATGGCGCCAGAAACAGGGTTATTATTGTTATCAAGAACCCGTCCTGTTATGTTAATAGAATCCTCTTCCTGTGCAAAAGAGCTGGTTGCCAGAAACAGCAAAACGACTATTAGTGGTAGTCTGTTTAGTTCCATAAAAGAATCCCCAGTTTTGATTTTAAGATTATTTATTATAGTTCAAAGTAATCAGTTGTCGGCGGAAACTCATAAGCGGGTCTTTGGATAATATAATGGATTTACAAAGCCAATGGTTATGAGATTAAAAATCTTTGTTTTTTTTTGTACTGAAATGTATAGCCAGGTAAAGAATTCGTTAGCCCTGCGAAATCGTATAATATCAATAATCTTTCGAGACCTGTTTTTTGTTTCATAGTTTCCTAATAAAGGTCAGCCTCAATATAGAAAGTAAAAAACCATTTCTGCCTTACTTAAAGGATAGCCAGAATACATTTATCAGTTACAAGAATTTTGTTTTCCCTTTTATTCATCGGTCAAAACAACCCCGGTTCTGCAGTTTGTTTTTACGCCTCTTCAGAAAAAATTTGTGGGTTATTTCTGGTAATGGTAACCCTCCAAGTTTATGAAACAAAGCATATTTCAACGTTTCAAACTGTCTAAATCCATGCGCTGTTCTGATAGTCATTTTGGCATTGGCATTTATTGCTTCCACAATCCCACTGGAATACTGTCGTTTTGTCAAAAACCAGTTTTTTATAAGCTCTTCGTGCTTGCGCAGTGTTTTAGCAACTTTTTTCATTGGTTCAATTTTTGAAAGCATCGTTGTACGGATCCATGAATTAAGGAACTTCATAGCCCATGTCGGAGACACATATTCCCAGAATTGTTGAAAATCCTCCCGCAGCAGATAAGCACGGACAGATTTGATGTTATAGCTCAATAGTTCCTTTAAGCGGGGCCGTTGTTTATCGGTAAGGTTTTCCGGGCGTTTTGCCAATAACCAGCGTGTGTTTTTTAAAACAGGTTCATAGCCATCCTTTGAAAGTTTGGCACTCTCTTCCCTGCGAACCTTGTCCAAGGCATCATTAAACATCTTCATTATATGAAACCTGTCAAGGACATTTACTGCATTCACAGCTTTTTTTGCTATAACCTTAAGGTATGGTTTCCACATATCCGAACAGATGACTCTTATTCGTTCAGTACGTTCTTTCCCAAAATCGT
>LDWW01000042.1 GCA_001045525.1 Chitinispirillum alkaliphilum
AGAAGATTTTTGTGCTGCTACATTTACTTCCTGAACCCGAATCGTATTGAGTAATACCATAAGAATCGCCAGGCAGGTAGGGAAATCTGTATTCTATATAGAACACACCAGGTGCCCCAACAGAATTTCGAATACTTATGTATTTACAGAAAACATTGAAGAACAATGCCGAACAACCTGAAGATCCGAACAGAGAGTTAACACTCAATAGACTTAAATAAAAGGTACTCTCCCCGAAATTGAACCGAACAATAACAAAGAGAGTAATAAAATCAAGTACCTTTACGCATTCTTAATCAAATCCCTGAAACTCTTAAATAGATACCCCGAATCACGGGGCCCAGGGCATGCTTCTGGATGATACTGCACCGATAACACCGGCTCACTCTTGTGAACTAAGCCCTCAACAGTATTATCATTCAGGTTGATATGTGTCAACTCCAGTTTAGATGTATCGATAGTACTGGAATCGACAGCATAGTTGTGATTCTGAGAGGTGATCTCTATTTTACCAGTCTTAAGATTTTTTACCGGATGATTACATCCGTGATGTCCAAACTTAAGGCGGTAAGTTTTGGCGCCTGCTGCCAGAGCCAGTATTTGATGTCCCAGACAGATTCCCATCAGCGGTACTTTTCCTATCAGTTGCTTGGCATTTTCAACAGCATAACCAAGAGCTGCCGGATCTGCAGGTCCGTTTGATAAGAACACACCGTCTGGTTTCATAGCAAGCACATCATTTGCGGATGTCTGGGCAGGAACAACCGTCACACTAAAACCTGCCATCTTCAGATTTCTTAACAGATTTCTTTTAATTCCAAAATCATATGCCACAAGACGCATATCCGAAACGGGAATAGTGTCTGCTATTCCCCAGTAACAAGTTAAATCGTTACTCTGGTCCCATATCCATTTCTCAGTGCAGGTTACCCCGGATGCATAGTCTTTTCCATCCAGACCAACCCATTGCGCAGCCTTTTGTATAGCTTCCTGTTCAGAAATCTCTCCGCTTACAGCAATGTACCCTTTTATAGTTCCACAGCTTCTGATTTTGAGAGTAAGAGCGCGGGTATCTACACCAGCAAGCCCTGCCTTACCATTTGCCTCAAGAAATTCTGCCAGCCCTATTTCTGAGCGCCAGGAACTTGGTTCATTGTAAGAATGGAGTATCAAACCGTTAAGAAAGATCTGTTTCGATTCCATATCAGCTGCATTGATTCCGGTGTTACCAATTTCCGAACTGGTCATTACGACAAACTGACCAGCATATGATGGATCTGTAATAACCTCCTGATATCCTGTCATTCCGGTATTGAATACGACCTCGCCGCTGCAGTTGTTAAGGGCTCCAAAAGCATAACCACGAAATATTGATCCATCTTCAAGTGCAAGAAATGCACTCTTATCCCTTTGTTGTTTCCATACAGACTTCATGAGACAAATCCTTTTCTTTAAGTTTTGGTGTATGCCGGTGGTATTCCTGAAGACTGCACACCTCAAGTCCACTGTATCTGCGTAAGGTCTCCAGCCCGTTTACAGCTGCACGCAATCCATTAAGAGTAGTGGTAACCGGTACTTTACGCAGTACAGCATGCGAACGCATAAGAATTTCATCCTTATGAGCCTGTGCCCCTAATTCCGGAGTGTTAATTACCCAGGCCACATCTTTTTCTTCAATCATATCAAGGACATTAGGTCGGCCATCAGATATACGGAATATTGCTCTGCTTGCGATCCCATGCTCCCGTAATAATGAGCTGGTACCAAGAGTTGCATAGATAGTGAATCCCAGTTTGACCAGACGCTCTATTAAAGGTATTGCTTCCTCCTTGTCACTATTACGCAGACTCACAAACACATTTCCGTTGTGAGGAATAGCATTTCCTGCCGCTAACTGACTTTTTATAAAAGCTACTCCTGCAGTTGTATCGATTCCCATAACCTCTCCGGTGGAACGCATCTCCGGCCCAAGGGTTATATCGTTTCCCGGAAACCTGCTAAAGGGAAACACCGCTTCCTTAACTGCAAAATGTTTTGGAATAATCTCCTGAGTGTAACCAAGATCAGAAAGCTTAAACCCAGCCATTGTCAAAGCTGCAATTTTTGCAAGCTGCACTCCTGTTGTTTTACTTACAAAAGGTACAGTCCTTGAAGCCCTCGGATTAACTTCCAATACATACACCTCTCCATCCTGAACAGCATACTGCACATTCATCAATCCACACACTCCCAGTTCTTTAGCCATTGCAAGGGTATGATGTCGGATTTTTTGTCCCTCTTCTTTAGACAGATTTGTAGCCGGAATCATACAGGCACTGTCACCTGAATGGACACCTGCAAGTTCAATGTGCTCCATTACAGCTCCGATCACTGCAGTTTGTCCATCAGACACACAGTCAACATCAACTTCCAGAGCATTTTGCAAAAACTGATCTATAAGTACAGGGCGATCACGAGAAACCTGAACAGCCTCTTTCATATAGGTGTGCAGCATTTCCATATCGTGAGCTATAACCATAGCACGTCCGCCCAGTACAAATGAGGGGCGAAGCAGTACGGGAAACCCGATGGACTCTGCGATAGCCTGAGCTTGTTCGACTGTGGTAGCTAAACCATTTTTGGGTTGAGCAATATTAAGCCTTGAAGCCAGTTCCTGAAAAAACTTCCGGTCTTCACAAGCCTCTATACTTTCTGGTGAGGTGCCTATGATATTGACTCCGTTTGCTTTCAGAGAACGTGCGAGATTAAGAGGAGTTTGTCCCCCAAACTGCACTATAGCTCCCCAGCACTTTTCGTTATTGTACACATGCAAAACATCTTCTAATGTCAGGGGTTCAAAATAGAGCCGGTCACTGGTATCGAAATCTGTACTTACAGTTTCGGGGTTACTGTTTACCATAACGGTTTCAAACCCGGCCGCACGCAGGGCAAACGAAGCATGCACACAGCAATAGTCAAACTCTATTCCCTGACCGATCCTGTTTGGACCTCCGCCCAGAATCATGATCTTTTTCCTGTCTGAGGGATTGGCTTCGTTCAGCTGACCATAATACGAGTAGAAGTACGGAGTTTTCGCTTCGAATTCAGCAGCACATGTGTCTACCAATCCGTATACCGGGACAACTTCAGCCTCTGTTCTAACACGCCTGACTTCATTTTCAGATCCGCCAAGCAGAAAAGCAATCTGAGCGTCCGAGTATCCCATCTCTTTAGCCTGAATCAAAAGATCTCTGTTTTCGGCTAAATTATCGATTGAACCAACACTACGAATCTCCTCTTCATACGAAACAAGCTCCTCTATATGCCGCAAAAACCAGTAATCGATCTTTGTAAGACTGTATAGCCGCTCAATTGTCCAGTTACGTTTGAATGCTTCCCTTACCGCAAAGATTCGACCGGCAGTAGGCCTCTGAAGTAAGTCACAAAGTTTTGATTCACTTATATCCTGAAGCCAAACTTCGCTGCCATCACCTCCAAGTCCGCTGTGACCAGTTTCCATTGACCTTAAAGCCTTTTGCAGTGATTGCTTGAATGTTCGTCCGATACTCATTGCTTCGCCAACAGATTTCATCTGAGTACCCAATGTGTCATCTGCAGAGGTAAATTTTTCAAAGGCAAACCTTGGGACCTTAGTAACGACATAGTCGATTGAAGGTTCAAAGCAGGCTGGAGTAACTTTGGTAATATCGTTTGGTAATTCATCGAGGGTATATCCAACAGCAAGTTTTGCTGCTATTCTTGCAATCGGAAAACCTGTCGCTTTTGAAGCAAGGGCACTGGACCGTGATACACGCGGATTCATTTCTATAACTATCATTCGACCGTTTTCGGGATTAATTGCAAACTGTACATTTGATCCTCCCGTTTCCACACCGATTTCTCTTAATACAGCCACTGATGCATCCCGCATCTTCTGGTATTCTCTGTCGGTCAGAGTCTGGGCAGGAGCGACTGTGATACTGTCACCTGTATGTACACCCATAGGATCGAGGTTTTCGATTGAGCAAACAATTACACAGTTATCCTTGCAATCCCGCATAACCTCCATCTCAAACTCTTTCCAGCCAAGAACAGATTCTTCAATTAGAACTTCACTAACCGGACTGTAGAATAATCCACGTTCAACAATTTCTGTAAACTCTTTATCATTTCTTGCGATACCACCACCAGTACCACCCAGAGTAAATCCAGGTCTTATGATTAATGGGTAGCTTATTTTTAGTGAATCACGGATTGCTACCGCTTCCTCGAGAGAATGAGCAGATCCGCTTGAAGGTAAATCAAGCCCTATAGCCATCATTGCCTCTTTAAACATCAGCCGATCTTCAGCCTTTCGAATCACCTCTGCCCGTGCCCCGATCATCTCAACACCATAACGATCCAGAATACCTTTGTCAAAGAGCTCCAAAGCCAGATTAAGTGCGGTCTGTCCACCCAGTGTAGGCAACAAAGCTTCCGGTCGTTCTCTGCGAATGATTTCGCGCAGAGCTTCAACTGTTAAAGGTTCAATATAAGTACGGTCAGAGAATTCAGGATCGGTCATGATTGTTGCAGGATTACTGTTTACCAGAACAATTTCATAACCTTCTTCCCGCAAAGCCTTGCAGGCCTGGACACCTGAATAATCAAACTCACAGGCCTGACCTATAACAATAGGACCTGATCCGATCAACATGATTTTCTTTATGTCCGTTCTTTTTGGCATATTTCCTCTACTCTTCTTTCTGCAGGTTTTTACTTCGATTCACTACTCTGAGTGTGCATGCCTTCTTAAGGCATCTCTTAATGATTATTTTGACAAACCAAACTCTTTAATTTCAAGCTGCTCACTCTCCTTTACTGCTGATGCGATAAAATCCCGAAACAGAGGATGTGGCATCAGCGGTGTTGATTGAAACTCCGGATGAAACTGACACATCACAAACCATGGATGATCTGCAAGCTCGACGATTTCTACAAGCGACCCATCTGGTGACAAACCAGAAAACACCATACCTTTTGAACTCATCTGATCTCTAAAACTGTTATTGAATTCATATCTGTGCCTGTGCCGTTCCTGAATATTTTCTGTACCGTATGCTGAATAAGCCTTCGTTCCCTCCCTGACAACACAGTCATATGCGCCCAAACGCATTGTACCCCCAAGTCCTTTGACCTCTTTTTGCGTTTCCATCAGATCTATTACAGGGAAAGTCAGCTCTTTTTCAAACTCAGTACTCCCGGCACCACTCATTTCGCATACGTTGCGTGCAAACTCTATCACCCCGCATTGCATACCAAGGCATATTCCAAGGAATGGGATTCTGTTTTCGCGCGCATACCGTATCGCATCAATTTTCCCCTCAATTCCCCGATCACCAAAACCTCCTGGCACCAGTACTCCCTGAGTTTGACTAAGAAGGGATTCTGCTCCCGACTTTTCGATCTCTTCAGATTCGACCATTCTGATTTTTACTTCTACATTGTTTGCTATCCCACCATGCCTTAATGCTTCGTAAATGCTCTTATAAGCATCCTGCAAACTGATATACTTTCCTACCACTGCAATCTCTACAGATGGTTTACCTGGAGCAATCAGGTTTTTGACCATGCTTTCCCAATCATCTATCCTTATCCTGTTAACATGTAGGTTAAGCAGTTCAAGACAGTGAACATCAAGCTCCTGTTCTGCAAGATCAAGGGGAACCTCATATATTGAATGTTTGACATCCTTTTCTTCGATCACAAGGTCACTATCTACATTACAGAACATTGCAAGCTTTTCTTTGAGTTCATCGGATATGCTCCGCTCGCATCGGCAAATTAACATGTCCGGAATAATACCAATCGTCCTTAACATTCCCACACTCTGCTGTGTTGGTTTTGTTTTCATTTCACCTGCAGCCCTGATATACGGAACGAGTGTTAAGTGCATGAACAATCCGTTTGCGCGCCCGATTTCCAACCGAAACTGCCTTATGGCTTCAAGGAAAGGTAAACTTTCGATATCTCCTACAGTTCCGCCAATTTCTGTAATGACTATATCGACATCTTCGCTGTCAAATGCATGGAGTGCCTCTTTAATTTCATCTGTAATATGTGGAATTACCTGCACTGTTTTACCGAAATATCCCCCTTCACGCTCCCTTGCTATAACAGAACTATATATACGGCCTGTGGTGTAGTTACTTGCCCTCGTGCATGGAACTCCGGTAAACCTTTCGTAGTGTCCAAGATCAAGGTCTGTCTCGGCACCATCGCATGTTACGAATACTTCTCCGTGCTGATAAGGAGACATAGTACCAGGATCAACATTCAGATATGGATCCAGCTTTTGCAATCGCACTGTGTAGCCCCGTCTTTGAAGAAGCAGTGCAACAGATGCTGCAGTAATCCCCTTTCCAAGAGAGGAGACAACTCCGCCGGTTACGAAAATATGTTTTGTCATAATACTCCATTTTTTTCACTTTGTAAGTTAGAGCGATCTGTTGATAATTCAAGGACATGCTTTCCAACTGCACCTTGCGGGTCAACTGGATAGTTACCACTAAAACATGCTGTACAAAACCGTTCCCTGTTTTTAAACGGACTCAGCAGCCCTTCTATACTAACATATCCCAGCGTATCTGCTCCCAGCCAGTTGCAGATTTCGGCAACATCCCCTTTCTCTGCAACCAATTCCTCCTTTGTGGGGAAATCTATTCCGTAAAAGCATGGATACATTACCGGTGGAGATGAAATGCGTACGTGAACTTCCTTTGCTCCGGCTTCTTTTAAACGTAAGATTCTTCGTCTGGCTGTCGTGCCACGCACAATTGAATCATCAACGACTATAACCCGCTTTCCCCGTACAACTTCATCAACTACAGCCAGTTTTAAATCCGTTCCCCGGTAGCGTTGATTCTGCTCAGGCATGATAAAGGTTCTTCCCACATAATGATTACGAATAAATCCATAGTCAAGCGGAATCCCACTCTGTTGAGCATAACCGAGAGCAGCGCTATTTCCGCTGTCCGGAACTGCAACCACAATATCAGCATCAACCGGATGCTCTTTTGCCAGTTGCTCCCCATACATCTTGCGGACCTGATGAACATTCATCCCAAACACCCGACTATCTGGCCGTGAAAAGTAAACCATTTCAAAAACACATTGAGAAACAGGTTCGGTACCTGATTCATGAAAAAATGAACTCTTTAATCCTGAAGAGTCTGCTGTCACCAGTTCACCGGGTTCAACGTCCCGCACATACTCTGCACCAATCTGATTCAGCGCACATGTCTCACTGGCAAAAATCCACGCATCTCCAAGCTTTCCTATGGAAAGCGGTCGAAAGCCGAAGGGATCGCGACAGGCCATAACACTGTTTTTGTTCATTATAAGAAAGGAGAAAGCACCGCGAAGCTCCCGTAAAGCGCGGGCAACACGCTGCGGTCGGTTTCTGTAAAGTGGATCTGCAAGAATATGAACCAACACCTCACTATCTGTGCTGGTCTGAAAAATTGCCCCAGCCTGCTGATACATTTGGCGCAACTTTGCAGCATTGACCAGATTGCCATTATGTGCAACAGCCCATAACCCATCAACACACTCCACAACGAGTGGCTGAACATTTTGGATACGGCTGCTCCCCGTTGTTGAGTAACGGACATGTCCGATTCCCATATGCCCTTTTAACTTTTCGCATGAAGAAGGTGAAAAGACTTCGTTCACTGTGCCATGATTTTTCATAGAAGTGATATTTTCTCCATCACTTACAACTATCCCTGCGCCTTCCTGCCCCCGATGCTGTAGTGAGAATAGCCCCTGATAAATCAGCTCAACAACCTGCTCTGAACCGTAAACGCCGAAAACGCCACAGTACTCTCTAACTTTTTTGCATTCGCCTGTCATTATGCTCCCATATACATACAATTAGAACTTAGCCTTCAGTGATTTTTTTAGTATCAGCAAATTATTATTCCCTTTATTTCAGATATTCGCTTACCTGCCTGGCAACATGGGCTCCATCAGCGAGTGCACGAACTACAAGAGATGCGCCATGTGCCATGTCACCTGCGATAAAAACACCTGGCTTCGATGTCATACTGTTTTTGTCAAAACAAACAAAACCCCTGCTATCCTTTTTAAGAGACAGTTCATCAACATAAAGATTTTTTCCGGGCCCAGTGAATCCAATGGCTATAAGTACCAGATCAGTTTCTACGGAGAAATCGGTTCCCGGTATCTCGCATGGAAACCTTCTTCCAGATTCATCAATTACCCACTCTACTTCACAGGCGTGAATACGTTGAACTTTGCCCTCACTTCCCTCAAGTCTCTTTGTCATCACACTCCATACAAACTTTCCTCCCTCCTGATGACTACTTGACTCCCTGTAAATCAGGGGCCACTCAGGCCAGGGGTTTGTAACACTGCGCTCCTTGGAAGGCTTAGGTAGGATTCCAAACTGATAAACATTTTTCGCTCCCTGACGTAGTGAAGTACCGATACAATCGGACCCGGTATCACCGCCACCCACTACCACGACATTTTTACCTCCTGCAAAAATGGCTTCGTGTTCAGGAATATTTTCATTGTCACAGCGCATATTCTGCTGAGTCAGAAAAGGCATAGCGAAATGAACTCCGTCCAGGTCGCGACCAGGCACTTCGAGATCTTTTGGCCCTCGTGCACCTCCGGCTAAAACCACAGCATCGAACCTGTTATGCAAATATCGGGCTGACAAGTCACGTCCGATTTCGGTGTTCACCTCAAAATTCACACCCTCTTCTTTCATCAACTCTATTCTTCTGTCTACAATCCACTTCTCAAGTTTGAAATTAGGAATTCCATAGCGTAAAATTCCACCCGGTTTAGGTGCACTCTCATAAACTGTGACCTGAAACCCTTTACGGTTTAGATGCCAGGCAGCAGACAAACCTGCAGGGCCAGAGCCGATTACGGCAACCATTTCTTTACGCCTGACAGAAGGCTTGTTTGCCCTTATCAGACCTTTTTGAAACGCACGCTCAACAACTTCTCTCTCTATCTGACGTATCGCTACAGGATCCCCATTATAACCGGCCACACATGATCCCTCACAGGGAGCAGGGCACACAAGAGATGTAAACTCAGCCATTGGATCTGTTGAGCTGAGAATCTCCCACGCTTCACTCCACCGACCCTGCCAGGCAAGCTCATTAAACTCCGGTATAACATTTCCAAGAGGACAACCATAGCCATGGCAAAACGGGGTACCGCAATCCATGCAGCGAGCCGCCTGCCCGTGAAGCTCCTCAGAAGTAAAACGCCGCTCCACAGCTCGCCAATCCTTTACACGTAACTCCCGCTTGCGATAGCCGGGATTTTTCCGTTCTACTTTGATAAACCCAAGATCATGGTCACTCATGTTCACCTTCTTTTCCAACTGTGACAGCTTCTGTTTTTTCGCTTTGGAGCACCCGACGATACTCCATCGGTATAACTTTTATAAAAAATGGTAACACTTCATCCCATCTTTCTAAAATCTGTTTACCAATCTTACTACCAGTTAAGCTTACATGGTTCTGAATAATAGTGAAGAGCTCCTGTTGATCTTCAAAATCTTCCAACCGCTCGAGATCGATCAGATCGAGGTTACATCGGCTGTCAAACTGACCGGTTTTATCAAACACATAAGCGATTCCTCCACTCATTCCGGCTCCAAAGTTTACCCCAGTTGATCCAAGGACCACAACTCTTCCACCAGTCATATACTCACACCCATGATCCCCAATCCCCTCAACCACCGCCGTGGCTCCGCTATTTCGGATCGCAAACCGCTCACCGGCTCTGCCGTTTATGTAAACCTCTCCTGATGTAGCACCATACAGAAGCACATTTCCAGCGATCACATTTTCACCCGAATCAAACTTGCTGCCCTCAGGCGGTTTTATTATAACCTTTGCACCAGATAAACCTTTAGCAGCATAATCGTTTGTTTCGCCACTTAAGATGAATGTTATACCCCGAGCCCCAAAGGCTGCAAAACTTTGACCCGCTGTACCACTAATATTCAGGGTAATCGTATCATCAGGTAAACCAGCAGCTCCATACTGTTTGGCGATTTCTCCCGAAAGAATTGTACCGACCGTGCGATGAATGTTTCGTACAACCAAATCGATACAAACTTTATCTCCATTCCATATTGCAGGTTTACATTTTTCCAAGAAAGTGTAATCCAGCGCTTTATCCAACCCATGGTTCTGTTTTTGGACACACCGTCTTTTATCAAAGGACGCATCTGGCTGGTAAAAGACGCCTGAAAGATCGATTCCTTTGGCTTTCCAGAAATCAACAGCCTGATCTGTTTTGAGCAGATCGGATCTGCCGACCATTTCGTCCACCGATCTAAACCCTAAACCTGCCATATACCCGCGCAACTCTTCAGCCACCATCATGAAATAATTCTGAACATACTCTGGTTTACCACTGTAAAGTTTACGCAGCTCAGGATCCTGAGTAGCCACTCCGACCGGGCAGGCGTTGCTATGACATTTACGCATCATAAGACAGCCGCAAACAACTAACGGAGCAGTTGCAAATCCATACTCTTCTGCTCCCAGAAGAGCTGCGATTAATACATCGCGACCGGTGCGAAGCTGCCCATCGGTTTGAAGCCTTACTCTGCTGCGAAGCCCGTTAAGCATAAGTGTTTGCTGAGCTTCAGATAATCCCATCTCCCACGGTAGACCTGAATGCTTGATAGAAGAAAGAGGTGCAGCCCCTGTACCACCATCACCACCACTAATTGTAATTAAATCAGCATGCCCCTTAGCCAAACCTGCAGCAACGGTCCCAACTCCGCATTCAGATACAAGTTTCACAGAAACGCGAGCTTTAGGATTTGCGTTTTTCAGATCATAAATCAATTGAGCGATATCCTCTATTGAGTAGATATCATGATGAGGTGGCGGAGATATAAGCGTTATGCCTGGAGTAGAGTGACGCACAGCTGCAATCTCTTTTGTAACCTTATGCCCGGGCAGATGCCCTCCTTCACCGGGCTTAGCCCCTTGAGCGATTTTTATCTGCAACTCCCTGGCATTTACAAGATACTCTATCGTCACTCCAAACCGACCACTGGCCACCTGCTTTATAGCACTGCAGACACTATCTCCATTTGGAAGTGGAAGAAAACGTTCAGCCTCTTCTCCCCCTTCACCACTGTTACTCATTCCACCGAGCCTGTTCATGGCGATTGCAAGTGTTCGATGAGCTTCACGGCTGATCGATCCAAAAGACATTGCACCGGTAACGAATCGTTTGACAATTTCTGATGCAGGCTCTACCTCACTGAGAGGAATAGATACCCCGGTTTCTTTGATACGGAAAAGCCCCCTGAGTGTACTCAATTTTTTAGACTGATTATTGATCTCATCAGAAAATTCATCATAGATCTTCCGATCGTTCTCACGCGTAGCCCTCTGAAGAAGAGAGATGCTTCGCGGGGTCCACATATGCCTTTCACCATCCTTGCGGTATCT
Organism: Chitinispirillum alkaliphilum; assembly: GCA_001045525.1. NCBI lineage: Bacteria > Pseudomonadati > Fibrobacterota > Chitinispirillia > Chitinispirillales > Chitinispirillaceae > Chitinispirillum > Chitinispirillum alkaliphilum. The sequence goes on from LDWW01000042.1 coordinate 11,487, forward strand.
ATAGATACCACCTGAAGGAAGAAGGGTTGATTCAGCCCTTTCTGAGTCGTAAGCATCCGTATGACGTGCATTCGCTTCGAAAGCAATTTCATCAAAACCCAGGCCCCCGATCCGGCTTGGGGTATGCTGGAAATAGCGGTCAATTACTTCTTTACCTAAACCTATCGCTTCAAATATCTGGGCGCTGCGATAACTGCGCAGAGTAGAGATACCCATTTTTGATATGATTCTAAGTATGCCGCTACATAGTGACTTTATATAATTATCAACAGCCTCTACCGGATGAATTCTTCGATCAAGCTTCCCGTTCTCTGCCATCCATGCAATCGTTTCAAATGCCAGATACGGATTTATAGCCGAAGCACCATATCCAAGCAGCAGTGCCATGTGCATCACTTCCCTGGCCTCGGCTGTTTCGACAATAAGTCCTGTACGGGTGCGAAGGCCTTCAGTAATCAGCCTACGATGAACAGCGGCAACCACCAGAAGCATAGGAATAGGTGTGATGTTTTTATCCAGGTCACGATCGGACAAAATCAAAATTCTTGATCCTGTTTTTACTGCAGAAACAGCTTCATCACACAATGTCTCTATTCTACCTACAAGTGCCTTACCATCTCCACCAGCAAGAAAACCTGCCTTAAGCTTATTGCTTCCAAAATCCTTATGAGGCAGTGTGCAAATTCTTTCAAGATCCTGATTTAAAAGAATCGGATGAGGCATCTTTATCAATCTTGCATGTTCAGCCGACTCGGCAAGTATAGAATCTGTATTTCCTATTCCTGTCATTAGCGACATAACCAGCTCTTCACGAATAGGATCGATTGGCGGGTTTGTCACCTGTGCAAACATCTGCTTGAAATACCAGTAAAGTAATTTAGGATTTTCAGAAAACAGTGCAAGCGGCTGATCTGAACCCATTGAACCTTTCGGTTCGTTTCCTGATGAAGCCATGACATTTAAGATCATCTGTTCATCTTCGCGGGTATATCCAAACAATCGGTGTCGTTTTCTCAGCGTGGAAGCATCAACATGCTGAGGCCTCACCGCATCGAAAAGACCATAGATATCGATACGGTTCTCCTCTACCCAGCGACGGTAAGGTTTTTTACGAGCGAGAGCCATTTTAATTTCATGATCTTTTAGTACCCTTCCCTTTGATGTATCCACGAGTATAATTTCTCCCGGCCTCAGGGAGCCTTTTTCCACGACCTGATCAGGTTCGAAATCAATCACACCAGCTTCTGAAGCAAAGACCATAAATCTGTCTTTGGTTACAGTGTACCGTGCAGGCCGTAGCCCATTGCGATCAAGCAAGCCCCCCACACAGCAACCGTCTGTAAACGCTACTGCAGCAGGGCCATCCCATGGTTCCATTATTCCTGCATGATATTCAAAAAAGCCCCGAAGGTCCGGACCAATAAGATATTTAGTTCCCCACCCCTGCGGGATAAGCATAACAGCCGCATGATGCATATCTCGGCCTGCAGCAGTCAAAAGCTCAAGCACATTATCCAGTGCAGCAGAATCGCTTCCGCCCGATTCAACAATCGGAAGCAGCTTTTTAATATTATCACCAAACCGATCAGATACCAGATTGTTCTCGCGGGCTTCCATATTTAATCTGTTGCCCTTGATTGTGTTTATTTCCCCGTTATGAGCGATACAGCGAAATGGCTGAGCCAGCTGCCATGATGGAAAGGTGTTGGTGCTGTAGCGCTGATGTACAACAGCGACAGCACTCTCAAGCCGCTTATCCATAAGATCCAGGTAAAACTCTGATACCTGGGTAGCTTGCATTAGCCCTTTATACACTATGGTTCGACAAGACAGACTGGGAATATAAAAATCTTCACACCCTTCAACCTGTTTGCAAACAAGAGCCTGCCATGACTTACGCATGATATATAGTTTTCTTTCCAACTCATCTTTGTCTAAACCCGGAGAGCTCAGAAAGCATTGCCTGATAGAAGGCATCTCTCTTCTGGCAGTCTCACCCAACACTGCGGCATCAACCGGAACTTCGCGCCAACCCAAAAGTGTAAGTCCCTCCTCTTTGGCAACACGTCCGGCCAGATGCATTGCCTTTATGCAAAGTTCATTTCTGGATGGCAGAAAACACATCCCAACACCGAAAGGCTGGTTATCGGGAAGCGCTATTTCTAACTTTTTACATTCGATACGAAAAAAATCTTCAGGAATATCAAAGAGCAGCCCTGCACCATCACCGGTATTTGCATCTGCTCCGGTACCCCCACGATGAAGAAGATTTTTTAATACGTCTATACCTTTTTTAATGATATCGTGAGATTTCCGGCCATCAATGTTGACCACAAATCCCACTCCACAGGCATCATGCTCATTTGCGGGATCATAGAGTCCCTGTTTTTTCGGTGCACTCATATTTATCTCTGATCCTGTTTAAAGATTGAACAACATTTCTGCATAAGTTGGCAGCGGCCAGATATCGTGTGGTACCAGTCCTTCAAGCGTATCTACAGCTTCACGCATTTCTGCCATTATCTTAAGTTTAGTTAACCCTTCAGATTCCAGATGGTTCTCCAGACTTTCGATACTTCCAATCAGCGCATCGAAGGTTTGGCTTACACGATCCAAAACTTTTTTGTGTGATGCAGCTGAAACCTTACAAGCCTCAAGACCTGACACTGTTTCTGAAAGTTTCTTCTGGTATTCAAGCGCAGCCGGAACAATCATCGTTTTTGCCATATGTAAGGCGCAATGAGCTTCAATTGCCACGTGTTTTTCATACTGCTCCATATACACTTCATAGCGAGAGTGAAGTTCCTTATTGCTGAGTACATGGTATGATGAAAACAGGTCACGCGCCCGTTTTGTCTGTAATGGCTCAAGTGCTTCAGGAGTAGTTCGTAAGTTTGGCATCCCTCGTTCCCTGGCTTGTTCCACCCACTCTTCAGTGTAGTTATCTCCATTGAAAAGAATCCGTTTGTGTTTTTTCACTATGTCCTGTAATACTGCCGGAAGCACCTCAGCCAGTTCCATTCCATCTGCCATCTGGTTTTCGATTCTGGTGCATATCTGATCAAGAGCCTGTGCCACGATAGTATTAATCACCACATTAGGCCCTGCGCAGCTCTGTCTGGAGCCAACAGCCCTGAACTCAAACTTATTCCCTGTAAAAGCTAACGGAGATGTTCTGTTACGATCAGTCTCATGTTGTGGCAATGACGGCAGAGCTAAAACCCCAAGCTCAAGAATGCGACCCTCGCGGCTTTTCCCTTTTACTCCCTTTTCGATCTGTTCAATGATTTCGGTAAGCTGTTCACCCAAATAGATTGAAATTATTGCAGGAGGAGCCTCATTTGCACCAAGGCGATGATCATTTCCAGCCGATGCAACAGAAGCCCGTAAAAGATCGGCGTGGGTGTCAACAGCCTGAATCAATGCACAAATCATAGTCAGAAATTTTGCATTTTCATGTGGACTGTCACCTGGAGTAAGCCAGTTTTTCCCATCAGGACCACACACTGCCCAGTTATTATGTTTCCCGGATCCATTTACACCTGCAAATGGTTTCTCATGAAGCAGACATACAAATCCATGCGTCTCGGCAATATGTGGAAGAAGCTCCATGACCAGCATATTATGATCGACGGCCAGATTCAATCCCTCATACACAGGTGCAAGTTCAAACTGCCCCGGTGCAACCTCATTGTGACGTGTCTTAGCCGGCACTCCCAGACGCCAAAGCTGTTTGTCCAGATCAGCCATAAAAGCCATCACCCTTGGCTTTATCGCACCAAAGTAGTGATCTTCCATCTGCTGGTGCTTTGAAGGAGAACGACCGAAAAGAGTACGGCCGGTCTGAAGAATATCAAGCCTTTCTTCGACATATTTTTTATCAACGAGAAAATACTCCTGCTCTGCCCCAAGAGTCGCATAGGCAATGCAACCCTCTGTATCTATTCCAAAAAGATCCCCAAGACGACAGACCTGTTTGGAGAGTGCTTCAGAGGATCTAAGGAGTGGAGTTTTTTTGTCAAGAGCTTCTCCCTTGTAACCGCAAAAAACCGTAGGTATACAAAGAACGGAACCGTTGGCACTCTCCTTGATAAATGCAGGACTTGTAGGATCCCACGCTGTATATCCACGAGCCTCAAACGTCACACGCAATCCACCTGATGGAAAACTTGATGCATCCGGTTCACCCTGTATGAGCTCCTTACCGGAAAAAAGCATCAACGCCCCACCCTTTTCAACAGGTGAAATAAAAGACTCATGTTTTTCTGCCGTGGCCCCGGTAAGAGGTAAAAACCAGTGTGTATAATGTGTAGCACCCTTATCGATCGCCCAGGTCTTCATCGCATCTGCGACTTCATCTGCAATCTCGGGGTTTAGCACCTTACCATTGTTGATTGTTGAGACCAGAGAGGAGTAAGTGCTCTCTGACAGGTAATTACGCATGGTCTTTATGTTAAAAAGATTCTCACCAAAAGACTGTGCAACTGATGTCATAACTTTTGTACTCATAAGTTGATTCCTCCGTTTTCTTACTTTTCTTCACTCTTGTGAGTGCGTTTTTTCCAATACCATAATATGCAATCTGCATACCAAAACGAATACACCAGCATAACCCATTGTATTTCATTGAATTAGGAGAGCCCTGATCTAATCGCATCAAAAAAGAATAAAGTGAAAAGTAACATTTTTGTTGCACATTACACAGATAAATACAATTTTGTAACTATGTCTGTACTTCCTCAAAACAGGACCCAAAAAAAGGATATATCCTCACTATTATGACCGACTTCAACAGAAATAATCGCGAGCTTGAAACTCTATATCGAATTTCACAGGCAATGGCACACGAATTTGACCTCAAACAGTTGATGCATGAAGTACTCGATATTCTGGAAACTGATTTTGGACTGCTGCGCGGCACTCTAACACTCCTTCAACCAGGAACAGACCTGCTAAACATCGAGGCCTCTCACGGACTTTCGGCCAAGGAGAAAAATCGGGGCCAGTATCGTGTTGGAGATGGTATCACAGGACGTGTTGCCAAAACCGGCAAATTTGCCATTATACCCGATATAACCAAAGATCCCAATTTTCTCGACCGTACTCAATCGAGAAAAACCCAGCAGGTGGCCTTCATCTGTGTTCCTATCATTCATCAAAATCAGGTGATCGGTACAATGAGTATCGACAGACCGGTTGCATCAAGGGGAGAACTTGAGCATGATGCCAACTATTTGAAACTGATTGCAAACCTTCTTGCAGAATCTGTCTTTCGTATCCGTACACAAATGGAGGAGCAAAAAAGTCTTATCGAGGAAAACCGTCGCCTAAGACTTCAGATTGACAATTTGTATCGTCCTGACAATATGATAGGTAACTGCAACAATATGCGAAGAGTCTATGAACAGATAGCACAGGTTGCAGATAGTCCCGCAACAGTGCTGATCCGTGGCGAATCCGGTACAGGTAAAGAGCTTGTTGCACGTGCGATACATTTTATCAGCTATTGTAAAAACGGGCCTCTTGTTTCTGTTAACTGTGCAGCATTGCCCGAGAATCTTATAGAATCTGAGCTCTTCGGACATGAAAAAGGAGCCTTTACCGGTGCAGTGCAGCAGCGTAAAGGGAGATTTGAACTGGCAAACGGAGGCACACTCTTTCTCGATGAGATTGGTGACATAAGCCCCGCAGTGCAGGTGCGCCTGCTCAGAGCGCTTCAGGAACGCACTTTCGAACGGGTCGGTGGCAACGAAACTGTAAAAGTAAATGTTCGGGTTATAGCTGCCACTAACCGAGATCTTGAGTCAAGTATGCAGCAGGGTAAGTTCAGGGATGATCTCTACTATCGTCTCAATGTCTTCCCGATTCACCTTCCAGCCCTGCGTGAGCGCAAATCTGATATTATGCTTCTTGCCGACTCTTTTGTTAAAAAATACAGTGAGCTTTACAACAAGCCAGTGGTGCGAATCTCGACCGCAGCTATAAATATGATGATGTCCTATCACTGGCCCGGCAATGTGCGGGAGCTGGAAAACTGCATAGAACGAGCGGTACTCACTACAACCGATAAGGTTATACATGGATATAACCTTCCACCATCACTTCAAACCAGTGAGGGAACCGATACATCTATTTTCGCATCTCAGGGAAGCAGTCTTAAGCAGCTCATGGAAACTCACGAGCGGGAAATCATAATTGACGCACTTAAAAAACACCGCGGAAATGTTGCTGCTGCAGCTCGTGACCTCCATACTACAAAAAGAATCATGGGGTATGCTTTAAAGAGGCTTGGTATTGATAGTGAAAAATACAGGTAATGATTACTTATGATAAGATGAAGATGTTGTAGGATTATACAATATCACCACTTATTCTCATATCCGATTTTATCAGGTATGCTAAGGTACCATCTTCGGTTACTCCTGTCATCACAAATACATCATGAGAAATGTGCAACCTTTTCTCCCGTCTTATATAATTCCCTGTCTGATTTTTCTGAAATCAAAAAATAAGTTTCAATCTGGCCGTACCCACAGATATCGACCTTGCCTCTGTATTCAAAGTCATACAAATCTTTGAGTAGTTCAAATGTTTCAAAAGAAACCTGGATTTTGCCTGCGATGCCACAGGATTCAAGACGGGATGCCATATTGACGGTGTCTCCCCAAAGATCAAAGGTAAACTTCCTGTTGCCGATTACCCCACCAATGACCGGGCCACTGTGGATCCCAATTCTGAGCTCGACATCTATATTTTCACTCTCGTTTATCTTCTTTATCGTATCCCTCATCTCCAATGCCATTTGTGCAATATTCACCGCATGTCCGTCATCGCTTTCAGGAACCCCGGATACAACCATATATCCGTCCCCGATTGTCTTAATCTTTTCAAGAGAATATTTGACCGAAAGATCATCAAAGGATGTTACGATTTTATTCAACAATATTACAAGGTCCCCGGGCTCAAGCGTTCTCGAAAGTGAGGTGAATTTTACCATATCACAGAACAGAATGGATGATTCATTGTACTTGTCTGCAATAAGAACTTCACCCTGCTTTAAACGATCTGCAATTTTGGAAGGAAGAATGCTCTTGAGCAGCATTTCCGATTTTTTGTGCTCTTTTCTGTACATCTCCTCTGTAATTCTAAGCTTGGAGTAAAGGTTGCTGACAAAAGCAGTAACAAACGATGTTAAAAAAAGTGTAACAAAAGAGAAAAGACCATGTGGAAAAAAATGAGCCGGAATCTGGCTTCTGAAAATTATCACTGAAATCATTACACAGGAAACAGCAGTAAAGAGAAGCCCTCTTCGCAAGCCATAAACCCACGAATAGTAACCAAGGAAAAAGTAGCCGGTAATTGTAACTTGCACACCAATCAACTCCAGTCCCAGTATAATAATAGCGGTGAACAGTAAGAAAATCGCAATAGTAAGCAGATAGTCTCTAAGCTTGAAATCCCTGTTTCTTTGAGGATTACTCTTATCATATACTGAAAATAACATGTTTTTTCCTGAGTGTTGAGTTTGACAGATAATTTTAATATATACTGTGCCTTCAGATATATCACCAAAGCGTTTCTATTCCACTGGAGTTCATTGCAGCACTTCCGATTTTTCGTGCTCTTTTCTGTACATCTCCTCTGTAATTCTAAGCTTGCAGTAAAGATTGCTGACAAAAGCAGTTACAAACGATGTTAAAAGAGTATAACAGAAGAGAATAGGCCATGTGGAAAAGAGAGTGTTTGAGTTTCAATACTTTTTTTAAGAGTCCAGCGCTAAGAAGCGCTGTTTCAAAAACAATTGGGGTTTTCAGCCCCAAACCCCGACCTACTTTCTTTCCAAGGCCAAAGAAAGTAGGCAAAGAACGCCTTGAGAGCCCCACACTGGCTCCAATATTCGCGCTTTCGCCGGGGAAGGGCCAAAACTCGAGGACTCGAACAATTGGCCCCGGGAAAGGACCGGCAAAAGCGCTCATTCGCCAGTGATTGGGGCGGATTTGTACCCAATAGTTTTTTTTAGGACCTTACTGCCGTTCGCCCTGTGAAAAAGATGGAGAAAATTTTTATGCGAGTTTAATTGCAGGAGTAAATAATCTTTTCAAGAGAATATTTGACCGAAAGATCATCAAAGGATGTTACGATTTTATTCAACAATATTACAAGGTCCCCGGGCTCAAGCGTTCTCGAAAGTGAGGTGAATTTTACCATATCACAGAACAGAATGGATGATTTATTGTACTTGTCTGCAATAAGAACTTCACCCTGCTTTAAACGATCTGCAATTTTGGAAGGAAGAATGCTCTTGAGCAGCATTT